>CAYJDL010000034.1:0-16416 GCA_964368885.1 uncultured Desulfovibrionaceae bacterium
GTGCTGCATCTATACCAACCTCAGCCACTACATCGGCTAAGGTTTCAAAAGTTCCGGCTCGAGTTGACATGCTTACAGGTTTATTATTTTCTAGTAAGTTGACTAATTGAATAAGCACCACGTCAAAGTCTTTTTGCTCCCTGCCCATAGCAGTAATGGCAGCTCGCATACGGTCAATATAGCCATGATGGTCTGCGCCCCAAACGTCAATAAGATAGTCAAAGCCACGTTGAAATTTATCATGATGATAAGCAATATCTGAAGCAAAATACGTTAAGCTTCCATCAGATTTGCGCAAAACTCTATCCTTAGCATCTCCAAGTTTTTCTGTTGCAAACCAGAGGGCATTGTCCTTTTCATAGGAATGATTGTCATTTTTTAAAGCATTAAAGGCTTCTTCAATAGCATTATTCTGGACTAAGGATTTTTCAGAAAACCATTGTTTATGATTGACTCTAAAGTCCGCTAGATCTTTTTGAATGCCATGCATAATATGACTCATAGCGTATTCATAGCAAATATCTTGAGCTACTTCAGGGTCTTTTTGCAAAAGATTGTCTGCATTGACAAGTAATGGTTTAGAAATTTCCTCGGGTAGGGTGCTTGGACTTAACAAGAGAACCTCTTTAGCAATATCAATGATATAGTCACCTTTATAATATGACTCAGGCCAAATGACTTCTAAATCGCAAATTTCCCTAGCCCTAAGCCATACTGATAAACCAAGCAGGCGCATTTGATTGCCGGCATCATTAATATAATATTCAGTGTGTACAGTGTTGCCGACAAAGGTTAAAATTCTTGCAAGACTATCTCCAACAGCGGCTCCACGTCCATGACCAATATGCAAAGGACCAGTGGGATTGGCAGAAACAAATTCTAAAAGTATTTTTTTCTTATCTGTAAAAAGACTGGAAAAATAGTCAACACCATTTATGTCAAGTCCAAGCAAATTTTCATGCCAAAATTTTGCTTGCAAAGTGACATTTAAAAAGCCGGGTCCGGCTATTTCAACCATTTGAATATTATCATTTTCTTCTAGTTTTAAAGAAAGTTGCTCCGCTAAGGCTCTAGGTGCCATTTTAGCTTGTTTAGCTAAAACCATAGCTGCATTGACTGCAAAATCTCCACCATGCTTGGCATCTCTTGGAGGTTCTATGCTGATTTTCTCAGAAAAAGTAAGATCCATTTTCTGAAGAATGTCTTGTAGAATTTGACGTAAAAATTGTACAGCGTCCATATATTCCTTATTTTAATACCTTGCTAAAGTGTATAGTTTTTGATTGTAAATGTATTACTCTTGCACTGTAGGAATGTTAAAGCCAGCTTGAATGCATAAACTATCCTGACGTGCTCCGGAAAAATCTTCTTCTACCATTTCTTGCACAAGGGAGGTGAAGCTAATTTCTGGTTGCCAACCAAGTTTGGCTTTTGCCTTAGCCGCATGACCTAATAAGGATTCAACTTCTGTTGGGCGAAAATAACGCGGATCAATGCGAACAATTGTTGAACCTACTTGTAAGTTTTTGTTATTTCTAACATTTTTTAAAGTATCATCAATAAATGCTTGTTTAGTAGCAGAATTTTCATTTTGACTTTGCTTTTCAAGTAAATTCAAAATAATATTTTCATCAAAACTTTTTACAATTCCGACTTCTTCAACATTTTCACCCTGCCAACTAAGTTCAACACCAAGCATTTTTGCTGATATTTCAATAAATTCTCGTACAGAGTGTTGTTCACCGCTAGCAATAACAAAGTCTTCAGGTGTATCTTGTTGTAACATCAACCACATCATGCGAACATAGTCTTTTGCATGCCCCCAATCTCGTAAAGAGTTGATATTTCCCATATAAAGGCAATTTTGCATGCCTAAAATAATGCGTGGCAAGGCTCTTGTAATTTTGCGAGTTACAAAGGTTTCACCTCTTAGTGGTGATTCATGATTAAATAAAATGCCATTGCAAGCATACATATTATATGCTTCCCTATAGTTTACAGTAATCCAATAGCCATATAATTTTGCCACAGCATAAGGCGATCGTGGATAAAATGGGGTAGTTTCTTTTTGTGGCGTTTCTTGCACAAGTCCAAAAAGTTCGGAAGTTGAAGCTTGATAAATGCGTGTACTTTGTTCAAGACCAAGCAAGCGTACAGCTTCAAGAACTCTTAAAGTTCCAATTCCTACCACATCGGCTGTATATTCAGGCGCATCAAAAGAAACTTGAACATGGCTTTGAGCTCCTAAATTGTAAATTTCATGCGGCTTAATTTTTTGAACAAGGCGTATAATATTGGTACTATCGGTTAAATCTCCATAATGAAGAAAAAAACGCTTATCTTGTGAATGTAAATCTTGATAAATACTATCAATACGCTGAGTGTTAAAAAGCGAAGAACGGCGTTTTATGCCATGGACTTCATAGCCTTTTTCTAATAAAAAACGAGCTAAATATGCTCCATCTTGACCTGTAATTCCGGTTATAAGTGCTTTTTTCATCCTTTACCTCACAACGTACTGCTAATTATTTTTATGGGAAAACTTTCAATATAAGGATTTCTAAAATAAGTTTTTACACTTTTCTAGTGTTTAGACGTAAACCCTAGTGTTTTTTCCAAGCATGCAAAAAACTTCATAGGGTATTGTTTGCCAATGTTTAGCTAAATTTTGTGCTGAAAATTCATCTTGGCTACCATTTATTATCCAGACTTTTTGCCCTATCTCTACATTATTAATGTTGCTAATATCAACCATAATCATGCCCATGCATACTTTTCCACAAATAGGTGCTATTTGTCCATTGACACATACAGCTCCATTTTTACCCGTCGCTGATGAAAGGCTGCGTGAAAAACCGTCCGCATAGCCAATGCCAAGTACAGCAATCGTCATATCCTTGGTTGCAGTATACAATGCTCCATAGCCAATGCTTTGTCCGGATTTAATTGAGCTTATATGCAAAATTGGTGTTGAAATTTGCATAGCTTCAAGCAATCCCTCACCTTTATTTTGCCATATTGTATCTACAAAGGGATTTCCACCATAAAGGGAAATGCCAAGGCGAAAAATATTTGCTCCTATTTTTTGAGAAAGATTGGAGTATGCTAATGTTGCAGCTGAATTACAAATGGATAGCTGTATATCGGGATAAGAACTTTTGACTTTTTTGCTTAATTCAGCAAAAATTGAAATTTGTGAATGAACCATATCTTGGGCACTTGGCATGTCGGCGCAGGAAATATGTGTAAGCATTAATCTTACATCTAAATTATTTTGATTACTTAAAAAATCCAATACTGATTCCATATCTTCAGGGCAAAAGCCGAGGCGGGACATACCAGTTTCGCATTTAATGGCAATACGTGCCATGCCAATACTTTTATCCTGACTTGCAGCAAGTTTTAGACCTTGAGCATTATAAACTAAAACAGTTAGGTTATATTTCATTGCCAACTGCATTTCTTCGGCGTTTAATGCACCAAGCAAAATTAAAATATCTTGTTTGATTCCATTTTTCCGCAAAGCAAGACCCTCTTGTACAGTACCAACTCCAAAAGAAGGCGCATGTGCATCGCTTAAAGCCTTAGCAGTATGTATTAATCCATGTCCATAAGCATCACTTTTAATAATGCACATTACTTGAGCGTTTGAGTCAAGGTCTTTAGCAATTTTATTGTAATTGTGTGTAATCTTGGCAAGATTAATATGTGCTTGGCAAGGCGAGATGATTAATGAAGCATCATTGTACATATAAATACCGTATTCAGTTGAAATTATTATTTTATTGTACGAAGTAAAAACAATTTGATAGAAAAATCCAAGCACCTTAGTAGAATGTTTTCAATTCACGCAAGAGGCTTGGATTTTAAATCAAACTATTTTTTAGTAATTAAAGCCATTTAAACCAATCTTTCCATGAACCTTCACGTTGCTCACGTCTGTCTTGCCCTTTGTTCTTAGTGTACTCGTGATAGGCAGCAAGTGATTTTGTATTGGCATGACCTGCAACTTCAGGAACATCTTTGAAGTTTTCAACTACATAAGTGTAGCGACGCCACGCTGGACCGTAATTGCCCATATTGAAAAACACGTCAGCTATATATAGTTCATGTTCGGCCATAAGTTTACGCAATTCGTGCATATGCTGCGGCGCTCTTTCGGCATATTTAGTGCCAGGATAACTTTGAATCAAGCGATCAAAATATTCATAGCCTTCTTTTAAGTCAGTAGTAGGTCTGTCAATGGAGACAAAACCTTTTAAGCGTGCTGCACCAATTTGATATAAAACGTAGGGCATTTGCTCATGCCTTGGATGCAAGGACTCAAAGTCCTTATAAGCTTCAACAGCTTCTTCATATTCCTCATCAAGGAAGTAGGCGTCAGCCAAAGAAAGCTCAGCTTGTAAGGTATATGGACTAAACGGATAGGAATCACGCAATTTATCATAACGCTCCGCAGCGGCCACATAGTCTTTTTCAGCCATAAAATCATTGGCAGTTTCAAAAAGCTCTTGAGCTGTATCTTCCGGTGGGGGAAGATAAAAATGATCGATTAAGCCACATGCGCTAATATTTCCTAAAATCGCAAGTGCACAAAAAATGTGCAGTATTTTTTTATGCATTGTTTTCTTCCAAATAAAGAAAGGCAGCTTGGGCAGCAGTTGCGCCATCGCCAACAGCTGTACTTACTTGCCTACAAAGTTTAGAACGAACATCACCTGCGGCAAAAATTCCGGGTATATTAGTTCGCATTTCAGTGTCGGTGTAAATAAATCCTTGAGCATCTTTTTGAATATTTTCAGGGACAAAATCAACACTTGGCACAATGCCGACAGCAATAAATAAGCCTTCAAGTTCTAATATTTTTTCTTGTTTATCTTGAACATTTTGCACAGTAATTGCCGAAATGTTTTTTTGACCGTGTATAGCTGTTATAATGCTATTGCGCAATATTTCAACATTTGTGGCAGCTGCAAGTCGATCAAGATAAATTTTAGCACCCCGAAAAGCATCCCTTCGATGAATAAGGTATACTTTTTTGGCAATTTTAGCCAAATAAAGAGCTTCTTCTAGGGCAGTATTACCACCCCCCACAACGGCTACTTCTGCATCACGAAAGAAATTGCCATCGCAAATGGCGCAATAGGATACTCCATGACCTGTAAAAAGCATCTCATTTTCTACACCAAGGTGTCTGTGAGGTGCTCCGGAACATATGATAACACTTTTAGCTTTAAGCCAAGTTTTACCAACTAGCAATTTATGTTCACCAGATTCTGAATCTAGTTCAAATTGTTGAACTTTTTCGCTAAAACGATCAAGCTGTAAAGCATCTAAGTGAGCAGCAAAGGCATCGGCTAAGGCATAACCTTTAATACCTTCTGGAAAGCCCGGATAATTTTCGATGGATTCAGTTAATAAAACTTGACCTCCGGGGGTAAGTTTTTCTACTAAAGCAATCTTACATCCAGAGCGAACTAAATATAAAGCCGCAGTAATTCCGGCAGGACCACTGCCAATTATTATTGCATCGTAAATGCTCATGCAAGAACCTTTTGCTCAATTTTTTCCTTTAAAACGTCTTTGGTTACGGCACCGGTGATTTGCTCCACCACTTCTCCGCCTTTAAAAAGGATAAGAGTTGGAATAGCACGAATACCAAACTTAGTAGCAGTTGCCGGATTTTCATCTACATTGATTTTTGCAACTAAAACTTTACCTTCGTATTCAGTGGAAAGCTCATCAACAATGGGACCAACTGAACGACAAGGTCCACACCAAGGGGCCCAAAAGTCCAAAAGCACCGGTAAAGTTGATTTTAAAATACTTTCACCAAAAGTTGCATCGGTAATTTGCATGGTCATGATAAGGGGCTCCTTTTTTATGCAGTAAAATTTATTATGTTCCAATTCATATTCAAAAAAAATCCGTACTTTTTATATTATAATTTTACTTCCAATCTTTGTCAAGTTGCAATTTGAGGCACTTTAGGAAACGCTGAATAATTAATTTTTTATAAAAGTTATCCTTCAACTTGATAAATGATTAAATCATCCTCCTCCTAAATGTTTGTTTGACTTATTTTACATAATAGCGTAAGTATTTTAAGCTTTGAGCGATTATTTTGAGTGTTTACTTGTAAATTTTAGATGAGGTTATATATGTCAAATGTTGTTATAGTTGGTGCGCAATGGGGCGATGAGGGTAAGGGAAAGATAGTTGACTTACTAAGTCGTCAAGTGGATGTAGTTGTTCGCTTTCAAGGGGGTAATAATGCAGGGCATACCATTAAGGTTGGCAATAAACAAACTATTTTACACCTAATTCCTTCCGGAATTTTACACAAGGGTAAAACTTGTTGCATAGGCAACGGTGTTGTTTGTGATCCATTTGTTTTATTAAACGAAATGGATCAATTGAATGCTAAAGGCGTAGATATTAGCCCTGAACGTTTTAAAATCAGTAAGAAGGCTCATTTAATCTTACCATACCATAAAGCTTTGGATGCTGCTCGTGAAAATCATAAGGCGGAGAATAAAATTGGTACAACAGGTAGGGGGATTGGTCCTTGTTATGAAGATAAAATGTCCCGCATAGGGGTTAGAGCTGCCGATCTTGCTAATCCTAAATTGCTTCATGCCAAAATTACACATGCCTTACAAGAAAAAAATGTTTTGCTTAAAAATTTATATAATTGCGAACCATTAGATGCTGAAGCAATTTATGCTGAAGTTATTGAAATTGCGCCACGTCTTGCGCCTTATTTAGCAGATATTTCTAGTGAACTAGAAAATGCATGGAAAAATGGCAAGTCGGTACTTTTTGAAGGAGCTCAAGGCGTTCATTTAGATATAGATCATGGCACATATCCCTTTGTAACTTCATCTAATACTGTTGCCGGTTACGCCTCTTGCGGAAGTGGGGTTGGGCCTAGAAGTTTGGATTGTATTTTAGGCATTGTAAAGGCATATACTACAAGAGTTGGTGCAGGGCCGTTTCCAACTGAGCTTGAAGATGAAGTTGGTGATTTTTTGCGTAATAATGGTCATGAATTTGGAGCGACTACAGGTCGTGCCAGACGTTGCGGCTGGCTTGATATGGTTATTTTGCGTGAAAGCATTCGTTTAAATGGTCTTACCGATATTGCATTAACTAAACTTGATGTATTAAAAGGTCTTGAAACCATTAAAATTTGTACTGCTTATACATATAAAGGGCAAATTATTGATGTTCCGGCACAAGAAGAAAATGCTTTAGATGACGTTGAGCCAATTTATGAAACATTACCCGGCTTTAACGATGATATTTCTGCTTGTAAGACTTGGGAAAGCTTACCAAAAACTGTGCAAAGCTATGTAAAAAGGATTGAGGAGCTTTGTAAGGTGAAAATTAGTTATATATCTGTTGGTCCTGAGAGGGATCAGACTATCCACCTAGACTAGTATTAGGACATTGATTTTTTCAGTAGGCGTTTGATTATGGCACGAGTAAGTAAAGTAACTGATAAAGGCATTAGCGATTTAGATATAAATATTGACGATGTTCGCCAAGTTTATAATGCCGCCAAAGCAGAGCATCTTGGCGGCTTTCGGGATATGCTTTTGCGCCTTTGGCACAACCCACCTCAAGTTCTTTTGCTAGAAGGTGGGAGTGAAGATGAAAGGCAATCAATGGCTTTATGGTGGGCTGCTTTGCAGCATTGTAAAAATAATGAAGAAAATCCTTGTGGTGTATGTAGTGATTGCTTGCATGTAGGGGCACGTATTCATTCTGATATATTATCTTATGATGGGCGTATTTCTAATACTGCTGATGCGGAAAGTCCTGGGCCCGTTCGGGCTTTTACCATGGATAATGTACGTGAACTTAAAAAAAAGTTAAGAGATAGCACTAGAAGCGAGGGCAAAAGAGTTGTTATTATTGAGGGCATTGGAGTAAGTAGAAATAATGCCGCCAATGCCTTGCTTAAAGTCTTAGAAGAACCTTCTGCTTCTAGTATTTTTGTACTTTTAACTCCATTAAGGGAGCAAATTCTTCCAACTTTAATTTCACGCTCCTGGGTGGCTACCTTGCCTTGGACTTCACCCTATATAGTGCAAGAAAGCTTACGACCTTGGGAAGAAAGCTTAGCTGTTTTTTTACAAAGAGGGCAGGGACTGTGGCAAGTGACCTCTACTAAAAATGCTATTACTTTGGAAATTGCCGCTCAAATTATTAGCCTTTGTCAAAAGCGTTTAGTTACTTCTCTGGATAGTGGGCAAAATCAAAATAGTAAATCGAGTTTAACGTCTTGTTTTAGTGCTTTGTCAGCTGAAAAACGCTTGAATTTGAGTCAAAAATTAGATCAAGCTCAACGATTACTGCATTATAATGTTACTCCGGTTAGGGTAATTGAAAACCTTGCGGCTCATATGTGGTTAATTTATAGAGGTTAATTTACAAAGATTAGTTTAAAGTGACTAGTGGCTAGTAATGAGGTGCTCATGCAATATTCTATCATTATTCCAAGTCGTGGGGATCGCCCCTTAGCCTTGGGACAAGCTATTGATTCAGTTGTAAATGCTTGCGAAAACTCCAGTTTAAGCCAAAATGATATTGAAATTTTGATTGGTTTTGATGGGCTTAAAGGCGAAAGAGTGCGTGACTATCCATGCGCAATTTATTATGATTTGCCACGTAATAATGATTATGGTAATGCCATACGGCATACCTTATTAAAAGCCTCCAAAGGAAAACGTATTGTCTTTTTAGATGATGATAATTGCCTCACGCAAGAGGCCTTTCAAATTTATGAGGCTAATTCCGATGTGGAAATGCTTATTGCCCGCATAGATGTTTCCTTGGCTCATGCCATTGCCTACTTGCCTATACATGATGATAATAAACCCTTAGTGCGTCCTTGTAATATTGATCCACTTTGTCTTTGTCTTTCTCGAAACTTGGTCGTAGTGCGCTGTGGTGGGTGGATTGGGCAAAAATATGAGGCAGATTATGAAAATATTTTACGCTACTCCAGACGGGCTAAAAGTACACGCCATGTTGAGCAAATAGTAGGGATTTATGATATCGGGCGTAACCTTGACGCCGGATCTTTGAATTTTCGTCAACAAGCTTTAAAAAACAAATAAATTTATCGTAAATTTAGTGCCTAAATTTTATTTTTTATTATTTTTCTTTATTGCCGCAAGTGTGGGTGCGTTTTTGCGCTTTGGTATAATAGAATTTTTTTCTTTTATTCATCCGGAATATGCACTTACTTGGGGTGTTTTTATAGTAAATATTTTAGGATGTTATTTTTTTGGGATAGGGTTGATACTTACCCAAGAAAAAATCATATTTCAAAGGCTTTTACTGGTTGCTTTTACTGGGTCTTTTACCACTTTTTCTGCTTATATATTTGATATGTATCGTTTTATTCAAGAAGAAAAATATATCTTACTCTTGACTAATACATTTTTACAAATAATAATTGGTTTGCTTTTTTTACGCTTAGGAATGTATACTATTCAACGATTTAAAACAAAAGCTTTAAATGCAGCAAGACTCTAATAAGAATTTTTCTGAAAAGAATTTGGGGAAAATCTTTTTTTAATTAGTTTTCCCCAAAAAATTAAATATTTACAATTTATATAACATTAAAGTGATTTAACAAAATCTTTTCAGCTTCAGCATTCCAAAGCCCTTTATGTTTTTTAACACTTTGATCCAATTTAGCAAAAAGCTCATCTTTTTTGCCAAGCTCCTCAAAGTCATCAATGGCAGTTAAAGGAAGATTTATAGGGGTATAGCTCAAAATCTTTCCGGCTCTAATTTCGGGTAGGGTAGCAGTTGTATCAGCTACAGCATCAAGCCCACAAATATGGCTTACCATTACCGCCGTATGCAACTTACCATCTTCAGAAAGTTTAATAGCTTCTTTTAAATCATCAGTGTTGCCGCCTGTGCTACCTAAAATATGTGTAGATAAATAGTGGCAATTGTATAGATTTATTTGTGCGGTAAAATCAGCATTGGCAGGACCGGCAAAGAAATTTAGACAACCGTCAAAAGCCATAAGTTTATCGCCAAGCTCTGCAAGTTCTTTTATGGGTGCATAGACAAAAACATCATCATAACCCTTTCCTTCGCTAATATCCAATAATTCCTGATAAATATCAGGGCTATTCATTGGATTAATATAGACAAGTTCAACATTGTTGGCCTTAGCAAATTCTGGTGTAACTAATTCTTTTGCACGAGCAATTCGAGCATCATCAACGTCTGTAACTACAACACGCTTTGGTTTATTTCCGGCAACTAAGGGATACTCAATGGCACCAAGACCCATAGGGCCGCAACCACCTAGAATAAGTACACTTCCGCCTTCTTTGATACCCATAGCATGGTCGTAGTTTTGTTTATTGGTATGATACATAATATTGTAACCACCAATAATGCAACTCATAGGCTCACCTAGGGAAGCATCAAAATAAGCTTCGCCATTATAATGTAAAAGGCATCCAATTTCCATAACTTCTTGAGGAATAATGCAATATGTAGCGGCTCCACCAAAAAATTCATATGAATAACCGGGTGATGCAAGGCTTCCTTTGTAATTTAAAGCAGGTTGTAAGGCGAACTTTTCACCTTCTTTAAATTCATGCTGCCATTTTTTACCAACCTTTACTATATCTCCGGCAAATTCATGCCCAATAATAATGGGGTTGGTATCAACATTTTGAGGGCAACGCTTATGAGCTTTACCTTGTCTAAGTAACTTATAGGTTGACATGCAAATGCTGTCACTAATAATTTTTACTAATATTTCATCGTCTTTAATTTCAGGAAGCTGAAATTCTTCCAAACGTAAATCATCGGCACCGTACATGCGCACGGCTCTGGTCATAACTGACATAAATTACATTCCTTATTTATGTTGCTCTGTATATTGTTTGAGATAATACTAATTGTATTATATGTTTAATGATAATCAAAAGTAACTTGCTTTAGCAAATTATTAATGCAATCCAAAGAAGGTGCCTTGGTTCCTTGTGTAGTAACAGCTCCGGCACTACAAGCCATAGCTAGACAAACAATGTCCTCAAAGCTATAATTTTGCGAATAAGCATAGGCAATTGCACCAACCATGCTGTCTCCTGCGCCTACAGTTGAGGAGACTTTTACCTTTAAGGCTGGCGCAACGGCGCACTTTTCAGCTGTAACAAATATTGCACCTTCTGAACCTAAAGATAAAGCTATCATGCCAATACTATAAGTATTAATAAGTTCCTTACAAAGTTTTATGAGATCAGCAGTGGTTACATTTTCATTTTCTCTCTTAAAATATTGTAAGAGTTCTTCTTTATTAGGTTTAATAAAATCAGGCTCAGCTTTAAGAGCTTCGGCAAAAGCCAGTCCATCAGCATCGACAAAAACTTTCGCACCTTTAGACTTTAGCTTTGCAGTTAAGTCTTTGTATAAGCAATGGTTTGCATGTAAATGCATACTGCCAGCAAGTACAAAAATAGTTTTGCCACTGTCTTGTGTTATAAAGCTAAATAATTTATCTAAAAGAAGATTTTCTTCTTCTTCAGTAACCAAGACTCCGGGGTCATTAATTTCTGTAATGCCATTTACAGCATCTAAAAGCTTAAGATTGATTCTTGTGCTACCTTGCACCTTTACAAAGTCATGTTTAAGCTTAAGTTCATCAATCATTTGTAAAAGTGCAAGACCATTACTTCCACCCACAAAGCCTGTGGCAATACTTTGACCATTAAGCACGGCTATAAGCTTGGATACATTTATCCCCTTACCTCCGGCGTCTAATTCACTTTTTTGAATACGATTAAGTCCGCCAGATATTAATGGATCAATATATGCCGTTTTATCTAAAGCAGGATTTAGGGTTAGGGTAATGATCATAAACTACCTTGTAAACAATGCTAAAATCTTTTCTGCATCAGCTGCGGCAACAAGCTCTTCAACATCGCTTTCTTCCTCTAAGGTTTCAACAATGTTTTCAAGAATCTTTAAATGCTCATCGCCAAGGGCAGCAATGCCTATTACTAACTTAACCTTTTCTTCAGCCCAGTCAAGACCATCTGGATAAGTTATAACGCAAAGACCTGTTTTTTTAATGTTTGATGCTGCAGATTTTTCTGCATGTGGTATTGCAATGAGATTACCTATGGCTACGGAAAAGCTATCATTTCTAGCTATCATACTTTGAATGTAATCTTCCTCAACATAACCTGAATTATGTAGCATTGCTCCGCAGCGTTTGATAACATCATTTATTGGCTCAACTGCTTGACCTAAAATAATATCTTCTTTTTTTAACATAATGTAACTCTCCTATATGTTGTTGATTTATTAACTAATATTATGCTAAACGTTTAAGAGCTTGTCCGTAAATAAATGTAACGTGAGGCAAGTACAAGGAAAAGTGCATTTTTGCGAAGGGAGTGTACGTCTTTTGGTACTCGACCTGAGAAAAAATGTGCTTTGACGCAGTAATTGCCCACGGGACGTTATTTACGGATAAGCTTTAAGTATGTTACGCCGTCCTTGGTGCTCATGCTAGCTATTAATTCCTTATATTGCGGTGCATTAAGGAAATTGCTGATTAGTACTAAATGAGCATTTGGGTTAGCATTTCCTGCTCTTTCGCCAAGTTGATTATGAGTAACTACAACGTCGGCATCAGCCGGAATTTCACTAACCGGAAAATGAATAACTTCAATATTTTCAAAGCCTGCGGCGGCTATTTGCTTACGCAATTTAGTAGCACCCATGGCACTGCTACCCATGCCGGCATCGCAAGCAAAGACAATTTTCTTAACAATACGCTGTTCACTTTGTGTTGAACTTGCAGCTGTGGTATCATCCTTGTTGACATTTACAGCATTAGTATCTGAATTGCTAGCAGTTCCTTTGGCTTCAGACTTCATATCTTGCATTTTTGCAGTGGCACTTTCTATGGAGTCTTCATCTGAATCCTTGGCAAATAACTTTAAAAGAACGACTGAAAGGACTAAGGTAACCACAGCTGAAAGTGTAATGCCGGCTATGTTAGCAAAGTATGATCCGGAAGGAGTCATTAATAATTCCGCAAAGATACTACCGGGAGCCGCAACACCTGTGAGACCACCGCCAAGAAGGCTAATAGTTAGAACGCCAACTGAACCGCCGCCAATTAAGGCTACAATTAAGATGGGATTCATAAGCACGAAGGGGAAATATATTTCGTGAATACCACCGAAAAAATGAATAATAGATGCACCGGAGGCACTACTTTTGGCACTTCCCTTGCCAACTAACATGTAGGCCAATAAAAGACCAAGTCCGGGACCGGGATTTGATTCAATCATGAAAAATATAGACTTTCCGGCACTGGCAACTTGTTCAGCTCCAAGAGGAGTAAAGACACCGTGATTTATAGCATTATTTAAGAAAAGTACTTTGGCAGGTTCCACAAGGATGGAAGTTAAAGGCAAAAGACCCATTTCAACAAGCCAACCAACACCGGCACCAAGCATATTTGTTCCGGATACCACTACCGGACCAATCACAAAAAAGGCTAAAATTGCAATACTACCGCCAATAATACCGGAAGAAAAGTTATTTACAAGCATTTCAAATCCGGCTGGGATTTTCTTATCTACTGCCTTATCAAAAGTCTTAATGGCAAATCCGCCAAGAGGACCCATAATCATAGCACCAAGTAGCATGGGCGTTGACGGAGAGCCCATAATAATACCAAAGGTAGCAACTGCACCAACTACACCACCCCTAGTGTCAGCAATAACCTTACCCCCCGTATATCCTATAAGTAAGGGTAATAAAAGTTTAAGCATGGGTTCAACCATGGTGTTTAATTGTGGATTGGGGAACCAACCTTTAGGAATAAATAAGGCCGTTATAAGCCCCCAAGCAATAAATGCACCAATATTTGGCATGACCATGCCACTTAAAAAACGACCAAACTTTTGAACTTTTTGTTTCATAATATTCTCTCTAAGGCTAATTTATTCAAAGTATAAAAACTAATTACGATAAAGAAATTTTCTCACGCAAGGGTAAAATAGCTGATGGAGTGACTGATAATTCGTCAAGACCGATTCTATTGAAAAATTCCGTAAGATTCATATCGTATGCTAACTCTCCACAAATTCCCGCCCAAATACCATTGGCATGAGCATTTTTACAAACCATTTCAATCATACGCAAAATGGCTTCATGGTGGAAATCAGCAAATTCAGAAATACTTTCGTTTTGTCTGTCGGCAGCAAGGGTGTACTGTGTTAAATCATTTGTGCCCATGCTAAAGAAATCAACCTCCTTAGCAAGTAGCTCGCTTATCATAACAGCCGCCGGAGTTTCAATCATAATTCCAACAGGAATGTCACCTTTAAATGGTATGTTTTCTGACTGTAATTCAGTTTTAACTTCTTCAATAATAGCTTTTGAGCGTAACACCTCATCTACAGAGACAATCATGGGAAGCATAATATAAATATTACCATGACATGCAGCCCTATAAATTGCTCTAAGTTGTGTTTTAAATATATGAGGTTGTGTTAAACAAATACGAATTGCTCGCATTCCCATGGCAGGATTTTCTTCCTTGGGTAGTTTAAAGTAATCGGCTTGTTTATCTGCTCCAATGTCCAAAGTACGCACAATTACAGGTTTGTCACCCATTTTTTTGGCAACTTCACTATAGGCTTTGTACTGAACTTCTTCACTTGGATAGTCACTGCTTTCAAGGTATAGAAATTCACTTCTAAAAAGCCCAATTCCCTCAGCATCATTTTTCAAAACAGCATCAACATCTTCTACGTTGGCTATATTTGCATATAATTTTACTTCACGACCGGACTTAGTAAGTGTCTTTTTGCCTCTAAATGCCTCCAAGCGCAAAGCTTCTTTGGCTAACTGCTTTTGCATTTTTTCCTTAGCTTTGACGGTTTCAGCATCGGGATTAATTATTAATTCTCCACTTTCTCCATCAATAATAGCTAGTTGACCATGATACTGTCTATCTAATGTATCTTTTAGTCCAACAACAGCAGGCAAACTTAAAATACGAGCAAAAATTGCTGTATGTGAATTTTTACTACCTTGAGAAGTTGCAATGCCAAGAACTTTATCTCTATCAAATTGCGCAGTTTCACTGGGGGTAAAATCTTCTCCGGCAAAAATTCTGGCTTCATCATCTAAGTCATCACTTTCTTCTTGTGCATTTGATAAAATATTAAGCACTCGCAAGGAAATATCTTTAACATCAAGGGATCTTGCTTGCATGTATTCATCATCCATTTCCGAAAACATTTGGCTAAACTGCTTTGCCGCAACGCTTACAGCATATTCAGCACAAGCTTTATTAACTTTGATAGCCTTTTCAATGGTTTCACGATAGTCCAAATCATCAAGCATCATTTGATGAACTTCAAAAAGAATAGCATTATCCTTACCAAGTTTTTCTTCGGCATTTTGAGCTATGATACCTAATTTTTCAATGGCTCTTGTTCTAGCTTCTTCAAATCGCTGTAATTCTTTATCACAATCTTCAATAGTTATAAATTCAACTTCAAGACTTGACTGAGAGGAAAAATAAAGTTTGCCAATTGAAATACCTTTTGAAACACCCACACCTTGTAATTTGATCATTTATACCTCCAAGTCAAAGTTAAAGTTTCGATTGTGATTTTTTTAACAATCAAGATAAGATGGATTTGCATATCACATAATAAAAATTTGTGCAAGGATTTTAGGGTATTTTTTTATAAAGCTGTAAAAACAGTGAGTTGCTAACGTGTATATAACCGCTTTGAATTATTTTTACAAAGCGCATTTGACTTAATAGGAGGCAGGGAGAAGGAGGAATGGGACAAAATTGCTTATTGGCAAAGCAAACTTTACGTCTTTGAGTAATTTCTAAAATACTTTGACCCAGTGAAAAAAGCTGCCCACTTTGAAAGTTGTCTATATCATTATCAAAACAAATATTATATTTGAATTTCTTAAAACATAGACCTTGCTTTTCATTGTGAAGCATCCAACTAAGTAAGCTTTTTGACACAATAACAATTAAACCATCTTTTTTTAGTGCGTGATAATCATTTATTAAGCCACACTCTTTTTCAAGGTAGGCTTGATTAACAATAGTTAATTTTTCATTTTTGCTTTTTGCGTAGGCAATGTGTAATATTTTATTTCTCATATATGTCTAAATGCTGTAAGGTTTTGTATTAATATGAAAATATTGTAATTCGTTCTTCTTCGGGTTTACAATAAGCTGCTAAAAAACATTTATCATTTTGAGCACTTAAATGTGCAGAACTAGTAATGGCACTACGGCTGATAATAGCTTTAATACCGGCTTTATGAATTTTATTGTATAATGATGCGGTAACCCTTGCAGTTGTAAAT
>CAYJDL010000035.1:0-2278 GCA_964368885.1 uncultured Desulfovibrionaceae bacterium
AGACTTGATATAGCTTGCCTTTGGACGCACCTGCGGAAAAAGTCTGGCTACCGTCTCTAAATTATGATTAAACATATGTGGCTTAGCCTTACATACTTTATCAAGTGCGGCATAATTTTCTTGAAAATCCGGCACAAGCACTTCAACGCTTGTCTTAGGACTTAGCGTATTAATATTCTGAATACATTTAACAAAATGCTCTGCTCCGCCATCTTCTAAATCATCTCTTGTTACAGAAGTAATAACAGCATGACTTAAACCCATTTGCTTTACAGCCTTTGCAACATTTTGCGGTTCTTGCTCATCAAGTACATCAGGTTTACCTTTGGTAACGGCGCAATAACGACAGTTACGAGTGCATATATCACCCATAATTATAAATGTTGCAGTACCCCTTGCAAAACATTCACCCTTATTAGGGCACATAGCTTCTTGACAAACGGTATGTAAGTTTAAACCATCCAAAGTATGTTCAACATTTTCCACTTCCTGCATAGCTTTTAAAGATGGCAGAGTTACAGTAAGCCATTTTGGACGCTTAAAAGTAGCTTCTTTATTAAGACTAAAATTAAATTCTTCGGCAAAAGCTTTAGTAAAAATTTGACTTACTTGCTCAATGTCAAGTTTATATCCTAAAAGCTCTTGCAAGGATGTCATACGCTCTTGAGCATTACCGCAGGGCGTAATAAGTTTAAACCCTTGCATATCAGTATTAATATTTAAGGCAATGCCATGAAAGGTTACCCACTTGCGCACAGCAATACCAACAGATGCTATTTTTGCATTATCTACCCATAAACCTGTACCATTAACATTTTTTTTGGCTTTTAAACCAAAAGATGAAATAGTTGTTGCGACAGCATTAAGAAGTTTATCTAAATATAAGTGTAAATCTTTTATTTGCAATTTAATAATAGGATAAGCTACCAATTGACCGGGACCATGATAGGTAGCCATACCCCCACGCTCCACCCAAAAAATTGGAATCCCTTGATTATTTAATGTATCTTCACTAACTTGTAAATGTTCATGTTCGCCGCTGCTACCCATGGTAATGACGGCTTCATGCTCAAGAAGTAATAAGGTATCCCCTACCCTATCTTCTTGTCGAGCTGTTAAACGTCTTTTTTGAAAATTTAAGGCTTCACCATAAGCAATACGCCCTAAATTTAATATTTCTAAAGGATAAGCAGGAATTTGTTCAGAGGAAGTAGCGGAAATCATATTTAACCCTAATTTCACTTAATAGTAACACTAAATAATTGTGTTACTATTAAGCTTATTCTACAAAAAGGAGGCTTTGCAAGGTGAGAACTTTAAAAGGACAGCACCTTACCCATGGCTATTAGTTATGCCTTTTTTGTAAATATTATATTTTAAAATCTTGGTCCTATACAATAAGCTTTATTCGCAATTTGCAAAATAAAACTTAGCCAAAAATTGTATAGGATCACTAGCTTGATCACGCTAGATTTTGGAAGTTTTATTTTTTTGGTAAATACAATGCCCAACCTGCGCAGTCACGAGCAGCATCAACAACAGTTTCGCAAAAAGCAGGATGTACTCTAAAGCCCTTGGCAAATTCATTAACTGTACACTCAAGCTGCATTGCTACAACAACTTCACCAATAAGCTCAGAAGCATTGCTACCTACAATATGACCACCTAAGATTTCACCTGTTTTAGCATCAGCAATAATTTTTACTGCGCCGTCAACTTCGGCTCTTAACATGGCATAACCATTAATGGAATATGGGAAAGTTCCAACTTCCACTTCATAGCCTTGACGCTCTGCTTGCTCTTCGGATAAACCAACAGAACCCATTTGCGGCACACCCCAAATAGCTCTTGAAGCAAGATGAGAGGCAAATTTAGAAACAACACCCATACTATTTTCTGCTGCGCAAATACCCATGGCAGTTGCTACATGACTTAACATCTGACCGCCTGTGCAATCACCAATAGCAAAAATAGAGTCGCAAGAGGTGCGGCAGTATTCATCAACAACAATGGCGTTATCAGCAACATTTACGCCTGCACTATCAAGACCAAGACCATCAATAACAGCTTTACGAGTGGAAACCAAAACTTTTGCAACAGTAACGCTTTGTTCTTTGTCGCCATTAACAAGGCTACAAACACCATTGCTTACTGATTTTAAAGTATGTCTTGGAATGATTTTTACTCCACGCTCACGTAAAGATTGTGCAAGACGTTGACTTGTATCTTGATCTTCATCAGGTAAGAAACGTGGTCCGGGGAAGGCGTAGGTAACTTC
>CAYJDL010000035.1:2288-7293 GCA_964368885.1 uncultured Desulfovibrionaceae bacterium
CATTTCAACACCGATATAACTTGGATCTGTTATCAATATTGAAGCAGGAACATCTGTCATATCAAGCATTTGATCAGTGGTAAAAGCTACACTGTCAAGTCCTTGGATATTAGGCATATCTAAGGTACTGCCGCTAGCTAAAATAATATTTTTAGCTTCAAGTTTTTGATCACCAGCTTGAACAGTATTAGGTCCGGTCAAAACGCCCATTTCTTTAATAACATCAACGCCATTATTGGCAAGCAATGCTTCCATACCCATACGAATATCACTGGAAACACCCATTTTGCGTGCGATAATGGCATTAAAGTCCATTTTGCCAATGGTTAAATCAAGACCAAAATCAGCAGCCTTGCGAGATTGCTCTAAAAGAGCAGCCGCTTGCATCCAAATTTTACTTGGAATACAACCACGCATTACACAAGTTCCGCCCATGGTTCCACCTTCAACCAAGGCTACTTTTCCCTTTAACTGCGAAGCACGAATAGCAGCACCGTAACCGCCGGGACCTCCACCTATTACTATAACATCATACATATTAATCTCCACAAATCATTAAAATAAAAGTAGTTCAGGGTTTGCTAAATACTCAACAACTGTTTTCAAAAATTCAGCCGCAGGAGCACCATCTTCAACACGATGGTCAAAGGTCAAACTTAAACCCATAATTGAGCGAATTACCACAGCACCATCACGAACTACAGGCTTTTCAACTACACGCCCAACACCTAAAATACCAGTTTCGCTAGGCTTTAAAATTGGAGTGAAAAAGTCAACTACAGAATGTCCCATATTGGTAATGGTAAAAGTTCCGCCGCTCATATCGTCAGGAGTAACTTCACCCTTACGAGCACGACCTGCAAGTAAACGAGCTTCTTTAGCTATTTGAATTAAATTCATATTATGAGCATTATGTAAAACCGGAACCATAAGTCCTTCGGGCAATGCCACAGCTACGCCCATATTTACTTGCTCATGACGAGTTATCATTTCTCCATCAAAAGTGCTGTTCATGCGAGGATGTTTGCTTAAGGCTTTTGCAACTACCTTAATTAACACATCATTCATAGATAAACGGAAATTTTTATCACGCTTATGTAAGTTGCGTAAATCCTTAATTAAGTCTACGCAATTTGTAACGTCAGCTTCGCTAACTAAGGTTAATTGAGCCGCACCATGTAGGCTTGCATGCATATTATCGGCAATGGCCTTACGCATACCTTCCATGGGGAAGGAACCATATTCAGAAGCTTTGCCGCCTTGAGCTACTGCCTTATCTTTGACCGCAAATTTTTCTGGATTAAGAATACGCTCAATATCTTCCTTAACAATCTTACCCCTTTCGCCTGTTCCGGTAATGGTAGAAATATCCAGTTGAGCTTGTATAGCCATTACAGCTGCTACAGGAGTAATCTTGATGTTACTAATTTTATCGTGATAAGCTCTAACATCTTGCTCCACAATGCGCCCATCTGGACCGGAACCACTTACAACCTCAATACTAATGCCAAGTTCTTTAGCTACACGTCTTGCACCGGGAGAGCTAAGCACTCTATCGGACTTTTTAGTCTCTGCTTTTACGCTAGCAGTCTCTTTTTTTGGTGCAGCTTCTGCGCTTGCAACTGGAGCGGAAGACCCACCCTCAACACGGCTAAGCGTTTCACCTGCTTCGGCTATAATACCAAGCACGGTTCCAACAGCAACTTCTTCTTTGGCTTGCACAAGAATTTGAAACAGCACACCGTCAGCAGGGCTTTCAACCTTATTGGTGATTTTATCAGTTTCCACTTCAAAAAGCTCATCTCCTTGCGATACTGTGGCACCTTCAGCCACAAACCATTTTGACACTTTACCTGTCTTCATGGTTAAACCTAATTTCGGCATGGAAAGCTCTATGCTCACTTGCGTACTCCTCGTAACATTCTTAAGTTTAATTATTTTTAATGAAATTTATGATAATTCAAGCAGGAGAATGCACGTAAGTTTAAAAAAATGAAAAATTCTTTTTATATTCTAGGTTCGTAAAACATTAAACTTACGTGCAAATTTCAAAAAAGATTAACGATATACTATTCCACCGTCAGTGATGTAGCATTGACCTGTGATATAGTCTGCATCTGGACTTGCAAAGAAAGATACAAGGTTAGCAACATCTTCTGGAGTTTGTGGACGACCAAGAGCGATACCTTTGCAGAAATCTTCGTAAGTTTGACCAACATTAACACCGGTTTCTTTAGCAAAGTCAGCGTCAATTTGTGTCCACATATTGGTATCAACAATACCTGGGCAGTAGGAGTTACAAGTAATGCCGTATTGAGCAAGTTCACGAGCTGCAACAATAGTAAGAGAGCGTACAGCAAACTTAGTACCGCAATAAGCACCAAGCATAGCATAACCTTCGTGAGCGGCAATAGAAGCAGCGTTAATGATTCTACCTTTTACGCCACGTTTTTTGAAGGATTCGGCAGCAGCTTGAATACCCCATAAAACACCATCTACGTTTACTTTGAAGATGGAGGTCATTTCTTCTTGAGTAATATCTAAAAGAGCTTTTACTTGTCAGATACCGGCGTTATTAACAATAATATCTAAACCGCCAAGCTCTTTTTCAGCATGAGCAACAGCAGCAAAAACTTTATCTCTATCGCTAACGTCAGCAATAAAACTGGTAGCCTTACGTCCCAAAGCTTTTACTTGATCAGCAGCAGCAGCTAATTTCTCAGCATTTAAATCAACTAAACAAAGATCGATACCGTCTTTTGCAAGACGTAAAGCAATACCAAGACCAATACCTTGCCCTGCACCTGTAACTAAAGCAACTTTACCATTAGTAACCATTATCATACTCCTTTTTTTTATTTTGATATATCAATAAGATATATCAAAAAGAATAAATCTAATTCTTAACGCCAAATATTTTGTCACCACTAACATTATTTAAACCAGGATGCGTGTCAAAACGCACAACCCCAACAGGTACGTTTACAGCTTTAGCAACCATAGCGGCACCCTCATGACCAAAACCTGCGCAAAGTTCAATGCAAGTACAACCTTCATCTTTAACAACTTTTTCTGCCATTTCGACAGCTTGCTTATATGAACTCACTCCAATTGTAAGTACGTCAACTGATTCTGTACATGTCCAAGAACTTTTTACCTTTGCACCTTCCTCACCTGAAGGTGCAATAAACATAAATGCGCCTTTAATTTTCATTAAATTCTCCGATAATTATTATGCCTTATGGCAAAAATTACTCTCACCAGCAGTAAAAACACTACGCTCAAATGATAACTGCATAGTACGTGCAATATCAACAATTTGCACTTCATTGGGTATAAGGGTAATGCTTGCTGTATCATCTTTTCGTAAGACAACTTCCCTTTCACCGTCTACAGCCAAAACACTAGGGCTATGTAAAACACCATGCATTTGTCCTGGAAGCATTTCTTGAATTGTTTCAATACCTACTGTAGAAAAAAGCCCTGGCCCTATAGCAGCACGAACCTTTAATTTACCTTGCTCATTAACCTTAAGGGCTAGGCCCCGACCATCTTGGGGTTTAATATGTGCTATGTGCCCACCTACAGCGGATAAGCCAATACAATCAGGCTTACATCTTGAAAAAAAGAGCTGGGAAACACGCTTCATATCCCAAACCGCCCTTGAGGCTACAAAGATATCATCATATACAGCAATATCAACCAGAGCTATGTCTTGAGCTTGTCCATTTACCCATATTTCAAGTAAACTTGCACTATAGCACCCTTCATCAGCTTGCACAGCACCTGACCCTATAAGCCCAGCCGCCAAACCTGCCACAGTAGCTTCAACCATAATAGGGAAAACATTATTTGTTCCCGTAGACAAAGGCATGATTGGAGTATTACGAGCACCCTTAATTACTGCTCTATTAGTTCCGTCACCGCCAAGGGTAATAATAACTTTTACTCCGGCTTCTTCCATTAATTTTGCAGCATTAATACTATCTTCTTGACTATGGTCAACATGCATTTGCACGGGTAAAACACTTTTTGGAGCTTCATGTTCCAAAAGCTCATCCAAAGCACGTGGCACAATACTCTGTCCTTCAGGCATATATACAACTTGCTCTATACCAGATTCTGCTAATCCAACCAAGATCCGGCGCACCATACGCACTTTTTCAAGGTTATCAAAAACGCTTCCATGGGCTACCAGTCTACGAATATCTTTACCCGATGCCGGATTGGCTATAATACCAACACTCATACATTTGCTCCATAAGGCATGATTCCTCCAAGAATAATACATTGAAAACACTAGGGAAATTACATGCTAGAAAAACAATTTCAAGCATCATTCCTGGAGGAAAACACAATTAACGCAAGGATTTTACTTTGTCTACAATAGCTTGAGCAGAAGACATATAGGCTTGCTCAAGTGGAGGACTAAATGGTACAGGAGCAAAAGGTGCACCAATACGAGCAATAGGAGTATCTAAGTAATCTAAAGCTTCCTCGGCAACGATAGCGGCAATTTCAGCACCAGCACCGGCTGTTTTAACAGCTTCTTGTACAATAACTAAAGAATGAGTTTTCTTTACAGAATCAAGAATAAGATCTTTATCAAGTGGAACCAAGCAACGTGGGTCAACCACTTCTGCACTAATACCATCTTTAGCTAAGATTTCAGCAGCTTCTAAAGCACGATGAACCATTAAGGAAGTAGCAACGATGGTTACGTCAGTACCTTCACGTTTAATATCACCCTTTCCTAAAGGAATTTCATATAAATCATCGCTAACTTCGCCTTCAACGCCATAAAGCAACTTATGCTCTAAGAAAACAACTGGGTTGTCATCACGAATAGCAGAAATAAGTAAACCCTTTGCATCAGCCGGAGTGGAAGGAATACAAACCTTAATTCCGGGAATATGCATAAACCAAGCTTCAAGGCATTGTGAATGCTGAGCAGCTGCACAAACCCCTGCACCTTGTGGCATGCGCAACACCATAGGACCTTTAG
>CAYJDL010000035.1:7303-16343 GCA_964368885.1 uncultured Desulfovibrionaceae bacterium
TCAACAAACATAAGTTCAGCAATTGGTCGTAAACCGGCAGCGGCAGCACCAGCAGCACCACCTACGATGCAGCTTTCACTAATTGGTGTATCACGAACACGCATCTCGCCAAATTTGTTAAATAAACCTTGGGTAACACCAAAGCATCCACCAAAGTAACCTACATCTTCACCCATAATAAATACGTCTGGATCACGCTCCATCTCTTGGGACATAGCGTCGTTAAGTGCTTGCAAATATGTTTTTATAGCCATTGACTACTCCGTCTTAATATCTAAAAGTGTTATAACTTATATTCTTCGTCAAAAAATATCTATACAAAATGCTATGCATAAACATCGGAAACAAGAGCGTCCAAGGTAGGAGATGGACTTTCTTCTGCAAATTTAACAGCTTCATTAACAGCAGCATCAACTTTAGCGGTAATTGCATCCAATTCTGTCTGAGTAGCCACGCCCATTTCAATAAGTTTTTGAGCAAAACGAGGAATTGGATCTTTTTTTAGCCAATCTTCAAGTTCACCTTCAGGACGATAAGCAACGGGATCACCTTCAAAGTGTCCACGCCAACGATAAGTTTTGCACTCAATTAAAGTAGGACCTTGACCATTACGAGCACGCTCTACTGCTTCTACCATAACTTCGTATACTGCAAGAACATCATTACCATCTACGGTAACGCCTGGCATATTATAACCAGCAGCACGATCTGCAATATCAGTAATAGCCATAGAACGAGATTGGGAACAAGAAATACCATAACCATTGTTTTCATTAACGAAAATAACAGGTAATTTCCATGCACTGGCCCAGTTTAAAGCTTCTTGAGTTGTACCCTGATTGGAAGCACCATCGCCAAAGAAACAAGCGCAAACGCCTTTATTTCCTCTATATTGGCAACTAATACCAGCACCGATAGCAAGAGGACCACCGCCACCAACGATACCGTTAGCACCTAAGATACCACTGCTAAAATCAGCAATGTGCATGGATCCGCCCTTACCTTTGCAGTAACCTGTTGCCTTACCGAAAATTTCAGCCATCATAAGCTTTAAATCTCCGCCCTTAGCAACGCAATGTCCATGACCACGGTGGGTACTGGTAATCATATCTGTTTCTTTTAAAGCGGCACACGCACCCGTTGCCACGGCTTCTTCACCAATATATAAGTGTACAAAACCTGGAATTTTTCCATCTGCAAAGAATTTTTGTGCTGCCGTTTCAAACAGACGAATCCTTGTCATTTTTTCAAACATTTCTAACAAAAGAGCTTTGTCGGGTTGTTTCATGAGAACTTCCTCGTTATTCGACGTTTTATTATTCATCCATATCCACGAAAACTGTTATAGACACGCACGCCATAACAATATCACTGGAACCTGGGCCAAAATTGGGTAATTCAATTCCGGGAACACGCATGCCCCCCTCAACTACATTAATGGTCTTTTCTCCAATGGGGAGAACAGCCATAACAGCTTCCTTATCAACTTCATCCGGACTTGGAACTGCTACATGTATATCAACATAAATACCTTCAAAGGTATTACGTTCAAAAATCTCTATAATACCACAAATACAAGAACGAGATATTGCATCTCTTGCCGCTCTGACTGCGGCCTTAGTCATATCAGCACCATGCAAATCAGTACCAATACCCATTTCTATTACCAAACGCTTACGCATAATTTTAATCCTTTAACACATTACCATACTTAATTTTAGCTAAGCATACGCAATGGTTTTTCAAGCATATCTGCTAAGGTACGTAAAAAGGACATAGCAGGGCCACCATCAGTAACCATATGGTTAAAGGTCAATGATAAAGTCATCATTTGACGAATACAAATTTGACCTTCATAAACACTTGGCTTTTCTATTACTCGCCCTACCCCTAAAATTCCAGTTTCAGGTGGATTCAAAATAGGTGTAAAACCATCAACACCCATCATGCTCACATTAGAAATTGTAAAGCTACCTCCACCTATTTCATCCATGGAAAGACCACCCTTACGAGCACGGCTTGCCGCATCTCTAATCTTTAAACGCAAAGCATCCAGACTATAGGTATCAGCTTTTTTAACATTAGGCACAATAAGACCATCATCAAGTGATACAGCAATGCCTAAATTCACATGTTTATGCTTATAAATTCCATCTTCTTGCATGGTGGTGTTCATAATTGGATGCAAGAGTAAAGCTCTGCAAGTTGCATAAGCAATAATATCATTGTAAGACAGACGATATTCTGGATCTTTAGCATTACGAGCAAGCATGGTTTTACGCAATTCAACCATTGCAGTTACGTCAGCTTCTACAAATACAGTAAGCTGGGCAGCACCTTGCAAACTTGCTTGCATATTATCAGCAATAAGCTTACGCAAACCATCCATTGGTATGATTTCATAGTCTAAATCTTGAGCATCAGCAGCAGCTGGTGCACTTGCTTTAGCAGGAGGATTTTCATGAGCAGAACGCACATCTTTTTCTGTAATAGTACCATCTTTTCCGGTGCCACTAACAAGAGCAAGGTCCACATTTAATTCTTTGGCAAGACGACGAGCGGCTGGCATTGCTCTTACCTTAGCGGAAGAGCTATTACTGCCGGAAGAAGTTTTAGTAGCGCATGTACCGTCAGAACATGCAGCTGTTGTTGAAGCAGAAGAAGCGGAACCATCCGGCAAAGACACAGCTTCACCTTCAGCACCTATAATGCCAATTACCTCCATAACTGGTATGGTAGAGCCGGCTGGCGCAATAATTTTTAATAATATTCCACTTTCTCCGGATTCAACAACATTTGTTATTTTATCTGTTTCCACTTCCAACAAAGGCTGACCACTACTAATGCTTGCACCTTCTTCCACAAGCCAACGAGCAATTTTCCCCGTTTTCATGGTAAGCCCCCATTTGGGCATTATCACTTCATACGCCATCCTTATTCCTCCTTATATTCTGCCAAGCTTTAACTAAATAGCTTTAATTTAGGGAATCGCTGATTCATTCTTTTTCTAAGAGGAAACTTCTTGTGAAAAAAGGTTCACCCTCACACTGGTTCCCTTAAAAATAATTTGCATTAAATCTTCTTAATAGTGCTTAAGTCAGCACTTATTTAGTCTTAAATTTAGTAAATTGACCAAATATATAGCTTAATATGCACTTTCAATGCCAAAATATATTCTATTAATTTAATTTACTTTTTTTCCAGTAAATCATTTCATTGTTCCAAATTCGAACAATCTAACCTTACCACGAGTTCCATCATCGAACACTTAGTAAATTACTTGTCAACTTTGTGATTTTATTTAAAATGTAAGATTTTCTAAAAAATTTAGAAATTTTCTAAAAAGTCCTGTAATATAAATTGCTTCTCTGTATTACTCCTCACGATAAAGCAATCATAAATATTATAAATAAAAAGTTATACTGCTTGTTAAAAGCATGTTAGATTGCATATCTATACATCAAAGCAATTTATATTACAGAACTTTTTATTTTAAACAAAAAAACAATCACAGCATTTTAAATTTCACATAATTTAAACACTGAACATAAACTAATGAGCATACTTTGTGCCAAAGCATATTATTTTTAATTTTAGGTAGTTATTAAATAATTGGCAGTCCTGACTGTGTTCAATTTTCGACCAGCGCACAAGTACAACTTTACTTTACGAAATTTATTCTAAAAGAAATCAAGCTAATACATTTTAAAGACATCATAATTTCAATTATGGTTGCAAGATTGATTTTTTTCAGTTAAGTATAAACAACATAATAGTAGGTTTGTAATTAATATCTCACCTACTTAAATATGTTTTTCAGTGACACTGACAGGTATTATGTTTGCTACTGTTTTAAGGTTTACCAATATACATAAAGTAAGTAACTGTATTTTATGTTAGGAGTTATAAGTTATGACGGAGTTACAAGCGTATGCTGATTTTTTCAACGTTGAAAAACCTCTTAACCAGCAAAAGAAAAAAAATACTATATCTCCACTACTGCGTCATAGTGATATTGATCATCGCTTACGCCGTGACAATTGGAAAAGATTCTTAAATACAGGAAAAATTTGCGAACAAAGTGTACCTACTGCCATTGCAAATTCTTGGCGACGTTGCAAAGAGTTATCTATTAACCCATCATTGTTACGTTGCGAAAATTTTGCTTGCCCAAAAACCATCGAAGATCTTTCCCTAGCTTTTGCTGATATTGCTTTAAACATTGAAGAAGATATTCTTAAAGCGATTAAGAATAAAGGTTTGCTCTTTAGTGTTACCGATGCTCATGGGCGTATATTGCGCATGAGCGGCGAAAAAAAAACCTTACGCCTTGCCCATGATCTTCATTTTGAATTAGGAGCAATTTGGTCAGAAGAAAGCGTCGGGACTAATGCAATATGCCTTTCGCTAATAGAGCAAGCACCTGTACAACTTAGCGGGGAAGATCATTTTTGCAGTAGTCAGCATGGTTGGGGTTGCGCTGCTGCGCCTATTTTTTCTCCCACTGGTCAACTTTGGGGATGCTTTGATATTTCAGGCCCTTATTCCGCAGACCATAGTCAAGCCTTATGGTTAGCCATTACAGCAGCTCGCAAAATAGAACAAGCTTTATTTAAATCAGCTTTTTTCATTATGGAAGATCAAATCAAAGCGACCTTAAATACAGCCTTTGATTCTGTTTCCCTTGGTGTTTGCGTAGTCAACAAGGATTACCAGATAACATATATCAATAATATAGCAGAGCAAATGCTTACAAGCGGAAAGAAAACACTTAAACAACAAAATGATATATTAGTTGGCAAGTCCGCAAAGTATTTTTTTGACTTTAATGCACTTGTTAATATTTCAAATATATCTTCTTCCGCACAGCCATTTAACCTTGAATGTCTCTGCAATCCTTCATTGCAAGCTCAAATTACCCCATTAACTCAGCCCAACAAAGCAACATCCTACGCACTTATTACACTGCAAAATACTTCACATCAAATATCAAAACAGCCTTATGTATTGGCTAAAGCTTTAAAACAAAATAAAAATAAATCCCAAGTATCGGCATTTGATGAGATTATTTATCAAAGCACCGCCATGACCAATTTAATTGAACAAGCGGCATTTATCGCCAAAAGTGATGCTCCTGTACTTATTTATGGAGAAACAGGCACGGGAAAAGGTCTTTTTGCCAAGGCAATTCATCAGGCAAGCCAAAGAGCACAAAATCCTTTTGTAGCTCTTAACTGTGGCTCACTTCCTCAAGAGCTTATTCAAAGCGAACTTTTTGGTTATGAAAAAGGTGCATTCACAGGCGCATCAAAAAAAGGGAAACTAGGTAAATTTGAATTAGCCAAGGGTGGAACACTTTTTTTAGATGAAATTTCTGAAATGAATTTGGATTTACAAACAAATTTACTTCGTCCACTGGAAGAACGTTGTTTAACTCGTCTTGGTGGTCAAAAAGAAATTGCCTTAGATTTTCGATTAATTACTGCTACAAATCGTCCCCTTGAGCAATTAGTAAGCTCTGGAAAACTAAGAGAAGATATTTTTTATCGTATTCATGTCTTAACCTTGCAAATTCCTCCCTTACGAGAACGCAAAGCCGATATTAAGCCTTTGATTGAAAATCAATGCACATTATTAGCCCAAAAATATAACTTTGACGTTTCATCAGTCTCCTCATCGGCATTGCAGATTTTAGAGGACTATCATTGGCCGGGCAATGTGCGACAACTTATACATTGTATGGAATTTGCTGTTACTATGTCTCAAGGAAAAACTATTATTCCTAAACATTTACCATCTTATTTGCAGCAAGAAAAAACTAATACCCCCTCGACAAATGATTTAGTTAAGGCAGTTGATGATTTTAGTTTAAATTCCGCTGAAGAACAAACTATAAGAGCTGCCATAAAGCATTTTGATGGTAATATGCTCCAAGCTGCCAAGGCTTTGGGTATAGGACGCAATACTTTATATGCAAAATTGCGTAAAATGCAAATTTAGGAAGTATTAATTGATTTTTTGAAGTTTTTCATGATGATTGTTCTTATCATATTAAAATTATTATTACATAAATTTGAACATATTTTCATGACATTATAGTCACTTTAGCTGCAATAAGAAATCTATGATTAAATCTTTACCATAAAAAGATATTGACCCACCCTTGATAGACATATATAAATGAAATTATCAAATGGAGGTAGGTCATGAACAACCGAGCATTAGTTTTTGGTGGACGTACTGGCCTTTTGGGACAATCTCTTGTCCGCACCCTTAAAGCCAATCAATGGCAAGTTACATCCATCGGTCGAAGCGATGGTGATATTTTAAATATTACCTTTTTAGAAAGCTGTATCCAAAAATTCAAACCAACTCATATTTTTAATGCTGTTGCCTGGACAAGGGTAGACGATGCCGAAGATGATGAAAATACTGCTTTTGTGATAAATAGAGCTTTCCCGGCTGGCTTAGCCCAGCTTTCCAAAACCCATAATGTGCACCTAATCCATTATGGTTCTGATTATTGTTTTTCAGGAAACAATAATCAAGCCTATACTGAAGACTCGCCTGCTGATCCTATTTCTGCCTATGGAAGAAGCAAGCTTGCCGGAGAAGAAGCTGTTTTAAGTCTTGCCCCTGACAATAGTTGCGTCCTACGAACTGCTTGGCTTTTTGGTCCGGGTCAAAATAATTTCGTATCAAAGTTAATTTTAGAATATTGCACCCGAGAAAAAATTACAGTTGTTCAAGACCAAGTAGGCTCACCTACCTATTCTATGGACTTAGCCAATTGGAGTATGCTTGCTGCTGAAAAAAAATTAACTGGTCTATACAATGCTGTCAATAGCGGTAGAGCTTCTTGGTATGAACTTGCTTGCGAAGCCGTTACAGTTGCTGAACTTCCTTGCTATGTTGCCCCCATCACATCTGACCAATGGCCACAAAAAGCTCAACGCCCTGCCTTTTCTGTATTAAATAACACAAAACTTTCCCAGGCACTTGGTGTTACTCAAAGAGCTTGGCCTCAAGCTTTGCGAGAATACATCTTTAGCGATCATTTAAACAGAGATTTAATTGGAGCATAAAATAAACAAAGGTAAATATATGCCATACTTTAAAATATTAATTACTTTTTTCTTTATTTTTAGCCTTTATCCAAGCATATCATTAGGTATACCAAGAAGTATGGAAGAACTAAGTAGTTATTCCAGTAAATTAACCAAGACAAATGTTGGTTATGGTTCTATTGGTTCGTTTTATCGTCCGACTTTTGGACGTATGTTAGATGCGGACCTTAGCATGAACAATGCCGAAATCGTATTTATTGTACACTTTCCCGAAGGACCACGTATTTATCCACAACGCATTATGGTTTGGCATCAGGTGTCCAATGAGCTTTTTGGCAAAAACTCTTACGCCGTTACGTATTGCCCTATAACTGGATCTTTAGCCGCTTTTAAAACCACTTTGGACGGTGTAGCACTGTTTTTTGATGTTCAAGGCAGTTTATTTGGAGGAAATTCCGTTTTGATTGACCGAAATACCGGTAGCTTATGGTTACAAGGTATTGGCATGGCATTTGAAGGACCATTGACCGGAAGAGGACTTGCTACTATTCCGGTATTTTGGACTACATGGGCAGCTGCAAAAAGAGTTTATCAAGATGTTCCTGTACTTTCGACACCTTCCGGAACTTACTATGATAATGACACATTAATTTTTCCTGTTCTGCGCACAGATTTACGTGTGCCCTACAAAAATGAAGTTATTGGACTTGAATTTCCAAACTTTCGGTTAGCTGTAGATATTCCCTACATCAGAAAACAAGGTGCGGTAAATTTCTTTTTGGGAGAAATTCCACTTCTTGCCGTTCATGACCAAAAATTAGATGTGGTGCGTATTTATCATAGACAAGTATGGTCAGACCCTTCACTTTTTATCTTAAGCAATGGTCAACTTGTGGACATTGGCACTAAAACTGTTTGGGATGTAACAACAGGAAAAGCCTTAAAAGGCAATATGAAAGATGCTTCCATGCGGCAATACTTTGGTGTCTATAGCATGTGGTTTAATTGGTATAACCTCAACCCTGAAACATACCTTATCCCAGGCCCTGGAGAAGTACCAAAAGATGTTTTGCACCTTAATAAAATGACACCTTAAACATCTAAACATAAAAGAACTTTTCTTAAAAATTTTCTTATTGAAAGGGTTTTTGGGGAAAATTTTTCTTGAAAAAAAAGTTTTCCCCAAAAAATTATTATTCACCGTTGACTTAATTAATGCGTTATTTTTTCGTAGCAAAAAAATTATTTAGTAATTGAGCACATTCACCGCTTCGTACTCCTCCCATATGCCAAACCCTATGATTTAAAAATCCAAGCTCAAGACCATCAGCACAAGAACTAATAAAGCCAGCCTTTGGGTCAGCCGCTCCATAAACTAAACCGGAAATTCGACTATGCACCAAAGCCCCTGCACACATCATACAAGGCTCCAATGTAACAACAAGCACACAACCATTAAGACGATAATTACCAAGCTTTTGCCCGCCTAAGCGTAATGTCAAAATTTCCGCATGGGCTGTTGGGTCATGCAAGGCAATACACTTATTATGACCACAAGCCAAAATTTTACCCTGTTCACTGACAAGCACAGCGCCCACAGGAATTTCATTTATGGCTTCATTTGCTACATCAAGAGCCATCCCCATAAGCCCATGCCATGTATGACTTTTGGGCGCACTGGGAATAGGTCCAGAACAAAGCATTGATTTTGCAAAATATTTTTCCATATTTATTTGGGAACGCCTATATCGTTAGAAGCAAAAATAATGTAATAACTTTTGCATTTAACATTTTCTCTAGCTACTTTTTTTGTGTTTCGGTGAGTATCTTAATTATTGAACAAGCTTAGTACGTACAATTAAGAAGGGTGGTTTTGTTATGTCCTTGCCATTATTAAGTGCGGCCGACCTATTCAGTTGATTCACCACTCCATACACATAGCCATCTTTAATAAAAAGCCCATCAGGCCAAGA
>CAYJDL010000036.1:0-1913 GCA_964368885.1 uncultured Desulfovibrionaceae bacterium
CCTTGGGCTATAAGGAAATATTTTGTTTCTTGGTCGCTTGGAAAAATTGAAGTCGTTGCACCAAGCTCTGCTCCCATATTAGTAATTGTGGCACGTTCCGGTACTGTTAATGTAGCAACTCCCGGACCGGCATATTCTAAAACATAGCCTACGCCACCTTTAACGCTAAGTTTTTGCAAAATATGTAAAATTACATCTTTTGCAGTAGCCCAACCACTAAGAGAGTTTTCAAGCCAAATGCGCATAACTTTTGGCATAGTTAAAAAGTAGGGTAAACCGCCCATAGCAAGAGCAACCGAAAGACCTCCAGCACCCATTGCTAAAGCTCCAATACCTCCGGCAGTTGGGGTGTGACTGTCAGAACCAATGAGGGTAACGCCGGGTTTAGCAAAGTTTTCTAAATGCAATTGATGACACACACCTGTTCCGGCTGGTGAAAAAAGTGCTCCGAATTTTGCAGCAGCGGTACGCAAAAAGCGATGATCATCGGCATTACGAAAATTCGCTTGCATCGTATTATGATCCACATAGCTTACGGATAAATCTGTACGCACTCGACTCACACCGAGTGCCTCAAATTGTAACCACGCTAAAGTGCCTGTGGCATCTTGAGTCAGTGTTTGGTCAATTTGAATTCCAATTTCTTGTCCGCTTTGCATTACACCTTGTTTTAAATGCGCTGCTAGAATTTTGTAAGTTAAAGTTTGTTGCATGTAATTTTCCTATATAATCAGTTTTTAAGTTTAATTTTAATGTTTTTCCAAATTATTGCAGTTACGATTTACTCATCTTCATCTTCATCTTCAGCTTTTAACATTTTGGCACGCTTTAATAATTCCTCTAGCTGAATATCAGCTCCAAGAACTCCTTTAATATTAAAGTTAGCATCTGTCACAGTGCAAGAAACAGTAATTATCAATTTTCCTGTGAAGTAAGATTGATAAACATCCATAATATGCAATTTACCAAGTTTGATTGGAACCAAAAACCATTCACGTTCTGATAAATCATAACCCTTTGGTTGTTTAGAATATCTATCGGTAATACTTGGAGCTGTACTTTCAGAACATAGCAATTTACCTTGAGCATCTGTAAGGTAGACATATTGGATAAAAGCATAATTATCAACAAAGCGTTTTAAAAGTGCTTCGGAAGTAGAAATATCCTCTAATAAATCTATATCATGCGCTAATTTAAGCAATAAATGAGAAGATAATTTTCCGGCAACACGACGCATAGCAGAAAATTCTGTTTCAAAAAGCTCCGGCATATGACATTGAACTAAAGCAAGCATTTCTTCATGAGAAAAAGAAGTATTGCGCCCTGTTTTTTCGTAAACTCCTAAAATAGCATTATAGATGTCACCTACAGCCGGATGACGCTTATTAATTTTATCCTCATCTTTAAGATTTAAGGTATTATTAATCCAATAAGCTACACCGGATCTGCCGGATTTATCTGTAATAATAATAGGTATGGGTCTTGCCAAAATATGTTCTGTATCAAAAATATTGTATATTTCCTCACACTTATCTAAACCGTCCACATGCACTCCGGCAGATGTGGCATTAAAATCACGACCGACAAATGGATAATTATGCGGGATTGCATAATCTAGTTCTTTTGCAAAGTAATCTGCAATTTGGCTAATAGTAGTAGTATTGGCCGCAGTATCATCGCCGGTTAAGGAAATATATTCAATAACAAGAGCTTCTAAAGGCGTATTGCCCGTGCGCTCACCAAAGCCAAGAAGAGTACCGTTAACGGCTCCGCAACCTGAAAGCCAAGCACTTACACCATTTACCAACACTTTATGAAAATCATTATGCCCATGCCACTCTAAATATTCACCCGGAACTTGTGCCTCATCAATAAAAGCTCTCACAATGCGTTGCACTGAGCGTGGCAAAGCC
>CAYJDL010000036.1:1923-7140 GCA_964368885.1 uncultured Desulfovibrionaceae bacterium
AAGGAACTCCATAGCCCATTGTGTCACAAAGGCGGATTTTTACCGGCATTGACGCTTTTCTGCCAAGTTGCATCAATTTTTGCGCAAAAGGTAAACAAAATCCATAAATATCAGCTCTTGTAATATCTTCAAAATGACATCTTGGCACAATACCCCATTCTAAGGCTTGACTTACTATATCAAGATACATGTCCATGGCCTGCTGACGTGTTTTGCCAAGTTTCATAAATATATGATAGTCTGAAACGCTGGTAAGCATACCAACTTCATCAAATTCCATGTCACGAGCTAGCTTTAAATCATCCTTATGGGCTCTAATCCAAGCCGTAATTTGAGGAAAACGATAACCACGAGAACGACACGCTTCTACCGCTCTTTTGTCTTTAGCTGAATAGATAAAAAACTCTGAAGCCTTAATCAGTCCACTATGTCCACCAAGTTCGTGCAATAAATCAAAAATTTTCTGAATTTGCTTTACAGTATAAGGTGGTCTTGCTTGCTGCCCATCACGAAAAGTTGTATCTGTAATAAAAAATTTTTCTGCTGGTCTTGGGCTTAAGAGCACACCATCAAAGGGCGTGCGACATATTGAGCTATAAGGGAAAAGCTCCCGATGTAATTGAGGTTTTTCAGGTTCAACCAATGAAAGCGAACGCTGACTACTTTGTGGATATATAAGGGACATATAGATACTCCTATGGTTTGTATTAAAATATTCTATTTATCTAAGCGTAGCAATAAGGCTTGAGAATTTGCCCAAACAATAGTACCTATCTTTTCAAGCATTTCTCTATCTTGAGGTCTGTGACTAATAAGATAATCTGCCTTATGCTCAAGGGCTAAGTTTATATAAGCTGTTGGGGATGTTTTTAAATTTTTCTGAATATCATACCAAGTCTTCAAACCATTTAAATCTTTAGCATAATAGTAAATACTGCAATCTTGCCAAGAATAAATTAAGGCACGCAAAGCTTTATAGCGAATGGCTCGATCTCCATTTGGGTCAAAAATCAAATCGCCTTCTTTAGTATTTTCTTGCAAAGCTGTAAGTATTAAATTGCGTTGCAGTGATTTTGCATATGCTTCGCTATAGCTATCTCCATTATAATTATGCCAGTACCATGGTAAACTAATTAATAATTTTTGTGGTGCTCCGGATGCATACAAAATTATAAAAAGCAAGACATGGATAAATGTTAACCTTTTTTTATTCTTAAGTGTAGAAAATTTAACAAGTAAAACGTTTATTGCCATAAAAATAAGACAAATTGCGAAAAATATCCAAAACCGTACCACTCGTATCAAATCAAATTCATATGGCTTACGATTAAAAATACGCCCAACTTCTTGGTCTATAATAAACAGCCCTGCGCAAAAAGCAACACCAAGAAACCACATTAAAAAGTGCTTAATGCGTTCCCTATCTTCTTGTTCTCCCCATTTTTTAAGAATAAAATAAGAGGCAATGCCCAAAGGAAAGAGTAAAGCTAGGCTATAGCGTGTAATATAAGTCAGTAAACCCGACCAATAATGGGTAAATTCAATATTATAGCGCAGAGCGACAATTTCTCGCATAAAAAGCACGTCATCGTCACTAAGAACAATTCCGGAGCGCATAAAATCAAAAACAATTGGACATATTACCAATATAAAACAAAAGCCACAAAAAATTAACCATAACAAATGGCGAGTAATACTAATATGTTTAGGACGACAAAGAACAAAGCCAAGCCAAAAACCAAAAGCTGTGGGCAAAGTACTAATAGAATGAACATAGGCCATTAAGCCTATAGCAAGCATAAAGAGTGGCCATAGTTTAGGGCTATGTCGAATTTTAAAAGCTGCTATAATAAAAAAAGCATAAAAAACTTCGAAAGTACTGCGAGGCAAGTAATCATAATAACCATTACCCCAATAAGTACCAAAGGTAAGCCAATAGGCTTGGGACATAATCATAGTAAAAAAGACAGCTTGCCATGGTTTATGCAAAAGATAAAGCCCAAGCAAATAAAAGGCTAATCCATGCAAAAAAAATTGCACACCTGTCGGCTGCAAATAAGCTAAGCCAAAATTATCTTCTTGAGTAAGTAAGGGCAAAAAACTTGTCGTAATTGTATCATGTACGCCATAACGCTTTTCATCGTCATAAGCCGGATCTTTAACAAAAGCTTGAGGATGAGTATTGGCGGCGGCAATGCTGGCATAATTAGCCGCATCAGTGCTTAAATCTACACCATCAACGGAAGCACCAATGCGTCCAAAGTGAACCAAGGCTGAAAGTATGATTAAAGCTAAAACAAAAAAACAAGTAGAGCGATGTTTATGAAATAAGTGCATGATGTGATAGAATTATTGCTTAGAATTAAAAACAAAAAAGGATTTACGCAAAACGTAAACCCTTTTTTATGGCACGGCCGAAGAGATTCGAACTCCTGACCTACAGGTTCGTAGCCTGTTGCTCTATCCAGCTGAGCTACGGCCGCATCAACAGAATGTAAACTATGCAAAAGAGAGAGTTTAGTCAAGCTATTTTTTAAATTTTTTAAATTTTTTTTTAAAGGTCATAAATGTAAGGTTTTTTTCACAGAATTTATTTAACAAAAGGGAAAATATAAGAACAGGGTACAAGCTTCCCTTCCCACCTCAAAAAATGTTTTCAATACTTCCTCATATTTTTTCAAGAAATCTACTGAACAATTTCTATTATTCAAACTTGCTCATTATCAAGGCTTAGGGTATATAATGCTTTAGCAAGTAGACAATTATTTTTTTCATAAAGATATTTTAGCCAAGTGGAAGGTATATATGTCCAATAGCAACGATGCAAATAATCCTAAAACGGATAGTTCTCAACAAGACTTAGGACGCCCTGTCGGGCAGCAAGATATTGAAAATAAAGATAATACATTAAACCAAGATAGCTCTACTACCCAAGTTAACAGCGAAGATTCAAAGCAAGAACCTTTGGAAAATTCTGCTGCTATTCCTTGGTATGTCAGCCCATGGTTTTGGGGGTTTTTAATATTTTTAGCAATACTTGCTCTACTGGCATGGCTATTTTGGTTGCAATGGCAAGCTCATTTAGCATTGCAAAGCCGTCAAGAGGCACTTGTTTTAGCTCAACAAACACGCAATAAAGAGCTTGAAACACATTTACTTTCTCTAAGGTCTTATCTAAATTATGACCCTTGCGATTTAAAAAAACTATTGGAAAGCAAAGGTATTTTACTACTTATGCCAAATACACCTACAACAAACCCAACAACTTCCGGTGAGCCATTGCAAATTCCGTCTGAGCTTGTGCGTCCTTCAGGGGAGCCATTACAAATTCCGTCGGAGCTTGTAAACCCAACTCAACCCAATGAAACACTTACTAACCCTTTGACTAATTCCAAATCAAGCGATGAATTAATAAATCCACCTCCGCCACCTACCACTTCGCAAACTGGTAAGGAACAAAATATTAAGCCAGAGACAAAGCAAAGTAATGATGAAAGATTTCCTTATACAGAACCTGAGTCCGGACCGCCACCGCCTAAGGCTAATAGTGGTGATAAACCGGCACCACCTCCCGGACTTACAAATATTCAGTATATTCCCACTAAGGAGTAAATTATGACAGGCGTATATATTACAACATCTCAACGCAGTCTTATGCGTCCCTTGGCCTGTCAGGGTATATTGGTAACTGATTGTTTTCATCAAATTACTACCCTACTCCAAGATCTTAGCCCTGCTCATGCAGCCTTATTGGCAGAACCTGTACATGGCAGTGGACAAGCTGGCTATGAAAGTGTTGATTGGTATGCAAATCCTTCCTGCCCACAGGGTTTATTGCGTACATTAGCAAGCCTTAGTCCTGAGGACAAAGAAGCAGCTATGCAACGTATGCATGCATTGGCCAATGATATTTTTGCAAAATCAGAAGAACTTGTGCAAAATGAAGATTCTCAGCAGATTTTAGCCGGAGAAATGCTCAAATTAGCCATGCAGTATCCAAGCGAAGAAGACATTTGGATGCTTGGTGACCAACCAATCTTAATTAATTGGGGCTTTGCACCTGGTACTGTTGGCGCACAACCAGAAGATCTTACTCGCAATGCTCGAACTTTTGGCGTGGCAGCTGCTCTTGGCGGTGTAGGCACTGCAGCAACAAGCAACGCTGCTCCAACAGCAGTCGGTACAAATGCCGCCACAGCAGCTGACGAAGCAAATGTAACACCTAGAGTTTTACCAGGATGCCTTGCATGGCTTTTACCCTTATTGTTATTGCTTTTATTATTGCTTTTACTATTGGTTGCATTAGGAATTATTCCTTATACAATACCTTTTCCAAGCTCTTGCATGCCCATATATGACAGTATTGCTTCGCAAGAACAAAAGCGAATAGAAAGCAAATTACTGTTTGATATTAGTGAACTTGAAAAGCGTTTATATGCTCATACTTTACTTTGCCTTCCACCAAAACCTGATGTGCAAGTAGCTCCAAAGCGTAAATTAATCTTGCCTCCTGAAGCACCGGAAGTTCAGGTAGTGCCTAAACGCAAACTAGCTTTACCTGATCCCGTTGAACCCATTAAACCTAATGACGAACCTTTTTTAGGGTCTAATACCCTTCAAGCTGAAAAACCGGCTGAACCACCTAAAAAGCCCGTAGAAAAACCGGTTGAAAAAAAACCTGAACCCAAGCCTGAACCTAAACCGGCACCTAAAAAGAATAGCCCCTTGGAAGTTCCAAAGGATGCTAAAAAAAATAATGATATGAGCTTTCTTGAAGGATGTTGGATAAGTGATCGTGGTCTTGTAAATTCACGTACCAGACGACCAATTATAGTCGAATATTGCTTTAATAAATCTGGACAAGGTCGTCGTATTATTAAAGAAAGCGGTGGTAATATTTGCACAGGAAGCGTTAGTGCATCTTTTGGTGGAGGCAGTAACCTTGTTATAACAGCTCCGGAGGCTATGTGTCCTCGTGGTACCACTTATGTAGGCCAGCGTGTTCAGTGTACCGGTAGCGATCGTAGCACTTATTGCCAAGGGCAAGAACGTGGCTCAAGAAACAAATGGGATGCAAATTTTCGTAGGAAATAATTATGGAAAAAAAACATACTTTTATCAGCCTTATTCCCGGCGGTTGTCCGCAATTTTTAGACTTTGAAATTCAACTTTCAAGCCTAGGTCGCAAAAGACGTTATTTTAAAGAGGAAAAGCGAA
>CAYJDL010000036.1:7150-16091 GCA_964368885.1 uncultured Desulfovibrionaceae bacterium
ACACTGCCTTGATGAAAATGATGGTGTTTACACTGATCAGTTAAGCGGAAAAACAAGCGATTATGATTATGACTTTGACACTCGAAGAGTGCTTGACATCTGGCAAGACCAATGGATACCACTACCATTTTTGCGTACAAGAGGGCAAAAATGGCCTGATGGTGGTGAACGCTTTGAATATGGTCCTTCCAACTGGGTTCGTGGTCGCATGACCCCTAAAAATGCTGACACACTTATTTTGACCTTAGTTTTTGATACAAATGTTGAGGAAGCACTTCAAAAAAGTACACCTCCAACCAGCCTTGAAAAGTCATCAATTGCCAATGATGATACAAATGTCAGCACAGAACAATATCATGCTTTATCACCAACAGATGTAGTGGCTCATGGTGCCTTTGCTTTGGCAAGTCATGTGCGTGATAATGCTTGGTTTTTAAATGCTCCTTGGGTCGATCAATGGCTTATGAATATTTATAGTGGCTATCGCACCAAGAAAAGCCGTGGTCGTGGTCCTTGGCAAAATGATACACCATATGTTCTTGAGCACCTTGCCACATATTTAACATGGTTAGAGGTAGTTAAAGAACCTTTAACAAATGTAAGCGTACAAGTTATCAATCCTGATCGAGAGCAACCTGTGGAAGTTGATCTTATTTTAGATATTGGTAACTCTCGTACTACCGGAATCTTGGTAGAAACATTACCCCAGCGCATAACTAATTTAAATGATTCATATTTATTAGAACTTCGAGATATAACTCATCCAGAAAAAATCTATGCCGAACCATTTGAAACACGCATAGAATTTTCTGAAGCACATTTTGGCGATGATGCTTTAAGCCGCCGTTCTGGTCGACGAACTCCTGCTTTTGCTTGGCCTTCAGCAGTAAGAGTTGGTGCAGAAGCAGCACGCCTTGCAACTCATGCAGTTTGCGCCGAAGGTACTACCGGCATGTCAAGCCCCAAGCGTTACCTTTGGAATGAATACCCTTGGCAGCAATCATGGCGTTATAATACAGGTGGGCCACATGAACCTATGGTTACTCGTGGTCTTTTTCCACGTCAAGTAAATCGAGAAGGCACTCCCCTACTCTGCTTTGATGATCATCAATTTAAAAATTCTCCTGCCTTGCGCAATCAAGAGCAAGAACCGGCCTTTGAGTCTCTTTTTACTCGCTCTTCCATAATGCTTTTTATGATGGGAGAAATTTTAACTCAAGCGTTGGTAACCATTAATGCTCCGGCTACTAGGGCTCGCCGTGAATTACCCAATATGCCAAGACGCTTAAGGCGAATATTGTTCACTGTGCCAACTGCTATGCCGGTGGCTGAAAAACGTATTTTTCGTCGTTGGGTAACGTGGGCTGTAAAAGTTGTTTGGGAAGCTCTTGGTTGGAGCAAATGGTATGTTGGTGTAAATAATAAAGCTAGCCTTAGCTCAACTGACTATCGCACAAGTCCACAAGTTCGTTGTGATTGGGATGAAGCTTCTTGTTCACAAATAGTCTTTATATACAATGAGCTTGCTGTAAAATATCATGGTGATGCACATCATCTATTTACTTTACTTGGTAGAAAACGCCCTGAATATAATAGTAAACCTTGTGTAAGCATTGCCTCCATCGACACCGGCGGCGGCACAATGGATTTATCCATTGCCACTTATGAACTAGCCAGCGGACAAGGTGATACAGCAAGAATTATTCCGCATATGGAATTTCGAGATGGCTTTAATATAGCCGGAGATGAAGTTTTACGAGACATGGTAAGTCAACACATTATCCCCTGTCTTACAGATGCCTTTTCTCAATGCGGTATGGCAGAAACACGCACAGTTATTGGTCTTCTATTTGGGCGTGATGCTATTGGTATTTCCCAAGAACAACGTAATTTAAGAGCACGTTTTGTGCGTCAAGTTGCTGTACCTATTGCTACTGGTATGTTGGCTTTATGTGAATTACTTTATCAAAATAAAACAGAAATTCAAGAAAACCATCCTCCTTTTTCTTGTTATTTCAGTGACTTCTTTATTCCAAAAGCTGACAAGCTAAACCCTGATGAAGAAGAAGAAATTATAAAAGACAAATATATCCCTTTTAGTATTTTACGGAACACTATCACCATTGAGGATTCCTTTTTTTATCCTTTGCCTCAAGACCATATTATCACTGCCGTTGAAGAGTGCATTAAACAATTCCTACCCTTATCAAGTCGAGCAGACTTTTCGCTCATGGATATTGAACTGCGTATTAATCCAAACGCTGTGGAAAATACCATTCGCTCCACTCTTGGACCGCCCTTAGCTGCCTTATGTGAAATGGTGCATTTGCATCAATGCGACATACTTTTACTCACGGGACGTCCAAGTGCTTGGAATGGAATTGTAGCTCCTGTACTAGCCAAACTTCCTGTGCCTGTACATCGCATTATACCTATGCGTCAATATCATGTAGGCAATTGGTATCCTTTTGCTGATGTGCATGGCTGCATAACTGATCCTAAAACTACAGTAGTGGTTGGAGCTATTTTATGTGCATTAGCTGAAGGGCATTTGGAAGGCTTTTCATTTGATGTTGGAAGCTTAAAGCTTTCATCTACAGCTCGTTATGTTGGAGAAATGGATATTAACGGTCAACTGCGTCGCCCAAAAGTTTGGTTTGAGGTTGATGTTGACAGTAAAAAAAGCACTGAAGCTACACGCATAGTTCATTTTGGCGGTCCCATACCCATTGGCTACAGACAGGTAGACGCAGATCGCTGGCCTTCAACACGCTATCATCTTTTAACATTTTCCACAGAAGAAGCAAGAGCAAGAGCATCTGGACGCTTACCTTATCAAGTAGAAGTACGCCTTAATGTTTCTGAAATTTGGGATGAACGTGACGATAGGGACGAAGGCGAGTTTAACATTGACAGCATAATTGACAAAGATGGAAATAGTATTAATAAAAAAGATTTAACCATTGATTTACAAACCCTTCCTCTTGATGAAGGATATTGGTTAGATACCGGTATCATAAGCAATGCTTAAGTGAGTATAGGAGATTATATGCAAACTGAAGATGTACTCTTAGCCAACAATTGCCAAGAACTAGAGCAAAATACTCAACAAGCTTTGCAATGGCTTGAAAAAAATAAAGATGAAGTTGGTAAGGAATATGCAAGTATTCACAGTGAATTACGTCGAGCAAGCCGAGCCTTTCACAAATGCCAAATAGCAGCCAAGCGCAAAATGTGCGTTGGTGTCTTTGGTCCAAGTCAGGCCGGTAAATCCTATCTTATTTCTACCCTTGCCAGAGACAGCAAGGGTTCACTGATAGCCAATTTCAATGGTCAAAATTGTGATTTTATTACAGAAATAAACCCCGAAGGTGGTAAGGAATCCACAGGTCTTGTTACTCGCTTTACAACAACATCTCCTGAAAACTTACCCCAAGACCATCCCATAAGACTGCGCCTACTTACAGAATGCGATGTAGTTCGTGTCTTGGTCAACACCTATTATGCTGATTGCGAACATAAAGAAAGTCCGGATCAAGAAGCTTTGCTTGCCGATATGCGTAGTCTTGAAGCACATTATCAAGCGCAACATATTAATGAAGTAAGTAGCGATGACCTTGAAGAATTGCGTGAATATATTATGCGAAATTTTGCTTCAAGACCACGAGTACAGCTTTTACAAAGAGCCTATTGGGAAAGAGCAATTGAGATGGCACCGGGTCTAAATTTACAAGGTCGCTCTAAATTATTTTCCTTATTATGGGATAAATTAGAACAATTTACAGAACTTTTTGAAAAACTTTGTTTGGTATTACAAGCTCTTGGGCGTCCTGAAGAGGCTTACTGCCCTCTTGAGGCTCTTATTCCTCGTGAAAAAAGCATAATTGACGTTACACTTTTGCAAAATCTTTTGCAAAACGATGTAGGAGATACTTTAAGCATAATTGGTCAACATGGTCATCAAGCGCAAGTATCTCGACCACTTATCACAGCTTTGACAGCAGAAATTACCATACCTATGCTAGAAAAGCCTGATGATTTTTTTGACCATACCGATTTACTTGACTTTCCGGGTTATCGCTCTCGTTTAAAATATGAAAATGTACGTCAAGAATTAACACGCTCAGGCACTTTGGAAAATCTCTTTCTAAGAGGTAAGGTGGCCTATCTTTTTGAGCGTTATTGCGCAGAAAAAGAATTAACCAGCATGCTTTTATGCATTGGGCCTGGCAATCAGGAAGTGCAAGATTTACCTCGTGCCGTGCAACAATGGATAGCTACAACTCATGGCGAAAGCCCTGAAAGACGTGCTCAATGTGCGACAAAACCTGCTCTTTTCTTTGTACTTTCCAAAATGGATATGGAATTTGAAAAGAAAAAAGGCACTCCATCGGTGGAGATGCGTTGGACAACTCGCTTTCAATCTTCTCTTTTAGATTTTTTTGGGAAAAATGACGATTGGCCAAGTAATTGGGATGGAAAAACTGCCTTTAACAATGTATATCTATTGCGCAACCCCAATTTCCGTTTTGAAGCAATTTTTGACTTTGAAGGCGATAAAGAAGTTGGCATTCGCAAAGATCAAGAAGAGTATGTTGAACAAGTACGTAATGCCTTTTTACAATCTTCTGTAGTGCGACAACATGTCTTTGACCCTGAAAAGGTTTGGAATGCCGCTATGCAGCTTAATGATGGTGGTATAAGTCTTTTAAGGGAAGCATTACGCCCACTATGCAATCCTTCCTTAAAACGCCAACAAATTGCTGTTACCCTTGCGCAAAATATTGAAAAAGTACATGCCGTACTTAGTGCGCATTGGAAAAGTGATGACAAGGAAGAAGAGCGTAAACGCAAAGAAGCCTTAGCTCGCCAAATAGCGGTAATTCTATCAAAAATTATAGAATTTCAAAGGTTTGGAGAATTTTTACGAGCATTTTTAATCTTTGATTATGATTTACATACTCTTTACTTCCGCTCAGAACAAAGTCGCCTTTTTGAAGGAGAAAGTGGAGTTGCCGTAGTTGGGGAAAGAGTAGATTCTCAAAGCCTATTAGAAGATGTTTTTGGTGATTTCTCACCAGAAGAACCAAGCACTGCGCCTACTCAGGATTTGGATTTTCCAACTCAATATCAAGATGAAGCATCTCGCTTTACTGATTTAGTTTTGCAATATTGGATTAATCAAATGCGTGATTTAGCAACAAACATTCAAGCTCAAAAATACTTTCGTTTCCCAGAAAGAGAATGGGGTTTAATGATTCACGAGCTAGTGACAGCCGCAACTCGTTTAAATATTCCTCAAAAAATGTCCGATCAACAACGTCGTGTTTCAGGCTATGGTAACGTTGCAAGAGAAAAATTGGTCTGGAAGCAGGCAAGTTTAGCTGCCGACATGCTAAATGCCTTTATTTGCTGGCTTGGCTTTGACCCACGCATCCTTAAACCTGAAGAAAGAACTATCTTATCTCAAGGAAGGGAAATTTCGATTTTTGCACCTAATATACAAAATACTTATCCAAGTATTCCCGAAGAGGCTTCAAGCTACGATAGACACTATTATGTTGACTGGTTACGAGCCTTTGTACATCTTGTACAAGAAAATGTGCATTCAAATGACGATAGTAAATTTAATCGTGAACAAAACGCAATCCTTGGTACAATTTTAGAAAAGTATACCATGCCAAAGATTGCTTAAAAAGGATATAATATGCCTGCTAAATTTATACCCGATATGAACCAAGGACCGGGTCACGGAATAATTATTGCCCAGCCTATAATTTGTCAAACTGACCCTAGCTTTGTTCTTTATCGCTCATCAGATAAGCTTTGCTTGTCGCCAAATGGATGGCAAAGTGCAGAGGTGTTTCTTCAACCAAAAGCATGGGACTGTCATGAACATATTGTACGCCTTGCTGTTGATGAAAGTGTTGTAAATCATCTTGATAAATTAAACACTTACAGATTAATTATTAAAGATGATTTTGTTAAAGAAAGCTTTACCTTAGTCATTGAAGATATTATTCACAATGGTATGGATGGCGGCTTTGGCCTTGGAGTAGCACCTAACGAAACTCAAGAAATCGTGCGCAAGGTAGAGGAAAAAGAAATTAGCAATCCTGTACCCGCACAACCTGCACCTGTTCCAGTTCCAGAGCCAGAACCTCAAAGCACTTTGGAAGAGAAAAAAGAAGAACCAAAGCCAGCACCTGTTATAATGGATGATTTAAGTCTTAATTCCCAAAAAAAAGAAGAAGAAGAAGAAGAAGAATCTAGTAGCGGGACGCTGCTAAAAGTTTTGTTTTCTATTTTAGTTTTACTTTTAATTGCTGCCGGAATTTTTTGGTGGTATTTACATCAGCAAACCGCAGATCCTAAGAATATTGGCGGTGAGCAAAACCTTCACCAACCAAAGGCTATACCAGATAAACCTAAGCCAAGTAGTGAAGTTCCTAAACCTGATGATAGCAAAACAAAGGATAGCAACAAGCCACAATCAACCAATAAGCCGGAAAATAGTCAATCTGAAAGTCAGATTCCCATAAATGCGGCTCGTGCCTTATTGCGTAAAAATGCCTCTGCCGAGGAAAGTCAGGAATTAGCTAGAAGTTTTGAAAAATCTTCTAAAAAAGATGCCAGTACTCAAGATGCCATTTTCCTATTATATGAAGATGCAGCCCAAAAAGGCTTAGCCCCTTCAATGACAAAGCTTGGCTCCATCTATGATCCTTCTATTCAAGAATTATATGGAAGCTTGCCGGCAGATCTTACCCAAGCTCATGCTTGGTATAAAAAAGCTCTACAAACAGGTGACGAAAAAGCTCAAGAAAAGTTAGATGCTTTAAAAAAATGGACAGAAAATGCTGCAAAAGAAGGTAATAGAGATGCACTATTTTTGCTTAATAATTGGTAATGTTTTAAGTACATTAACCTTGTAAAGAAATTACATAATGTAATATTGATAATTTACAAGCTGTCTATAAAATGCTATTAAGGAAACACTGATTAAATAATTTTTAACCACTTTTAAAAAAAGTTTTTTCAAGAGCCAATACAGTGCTCAGAAACTTTGGAGTGTCATTATGTATAAAAAAATATCTTTTCTTTTTTGCTTTATGTTGATTTTAACATTGCCCTCATGGGTAATGGCGGCAACTCCCATGTTGCAATTGGGGAAAAAAACATTATATCAACGTGTTATTACTCACCCAGGTGCAAACATTGTGCATAGCCCTGAAAATCCAAACACTGTTATCAATAACCATGTAAAATCATTTACAGTTTATTATGTTTATAATAGAAGGGGCGGATTCATTCAAGTTGGTCCATTTGGCGGCAATCCCATTGGATGGGTTGATTCTTCAAAAACAACTGAATGGAATCAAGCTCTTACTTTACTTTTTTCTGACCCAAGCAGTAGAGATCCTTTACTTTTTTTTAAAAATGAAGACGCTTTAAAAACTATATGCTCTGCTCCGGATATGGAGTTGCGTCTAAAAAGCTTACAAGACGCAAGAACAATTAAAAGAAGTGACATTTTAAGTTCTGCTAATGTTGTTGCAACAGAACCAAGTGCCGAAGAAGGAAGTATTTCAAGATTTTACCTTATGCCCATTTTGGATATGAATGATCCATTTGAAGGGGTAAAATTCCTTAACGTAGCAACCATTGCCCCAGCTTCAAAAGAGTCTAATGATAAAAAAAATTCTCCTATAAAGCCTCGTATGGCTATTGCTTTTGTTATTGATACAACAATATCCATGAAACCTTACATTGATCAAAGTCTTAATGTTGTTAGATCCTTATATGATGAACTTGAAAATTCACAGCTTCAAGATGACGTTGCTTTTGGAGTAGTTGCTTTTCGCAATAGCCCAATAGCAAGACCGGGCACGGAATATGAAAGCTTAGTTGTAAGCGATTTAACAACTGCCAAAAATCGCCTGTCCCTTGAAAATAATTTAGCCAAGGTTCGTCAGGCTTCTGCTTCAACCCATACTTTTCAAGAAAATTCCCCTTCGGGCATAAAAACAGCCATTGATTCATTAAGCTGGAATGACTACCCAACCAGAATCATAATTCTTATTACCGATGCAGGTCCTTTGAGCGCAACTGACCCATATGCATCCGTAGGGATGGACATGCCGGAGCTTGCGGATTATGCAAGGTCTAAAGGTATTCGAATCTCTACCCTTCACATTAAATCGCCTAAGGGGCGCACCGATCATTATGATGCAGAAAAGGCGTATAGAGTTTTAACCATGCGAGCCGATTCTCGCTCAAATTATTTATCAATTGATGCAAGAACATCTGCTCAAGGCGTACAAGCTTTTGATATTGCAACTCGTGTTTTAGCTGATGGTATTGTAAGCATGGTGCGCTTAACATCACAAGGTAAATTAGTTACCAAACCTCAAAGTGCTCCCCTACCTTCCACAGCATCACCTGCTCAAGCAGCTCAAGACCTAGCTAATTATCTTGGATATGCCATGCAATTAGATTATCTTGGAACTGTGAACCAAACTAAAGCTCCTACAGTTGTTAATTCTTGGATAGCTGATATGGACTTACAAAAGCTTGCCAAGGGTACGCAAATTCCATCGGTAGAGGTTGCAGTATTACTAACTAAAAACCAATTAAACGACCTAAGTCAGCAATTAAAAATTATTATTGACAATGCTGAACGCACTAAGAAAACCGATGCCAAAGACTTTTTCCAAGGTATTTTATCTGCTTCAACCAGAACAGCTCGTGACCCAAACAGCCCTATGCCACAAGGTCAAAACTTAGCTCAAATGGGTATTTTAGGTGAATTTTTAGACGGTTTACCGTATAAAAGTGATATTATGCTTTTACGAGAAGAGGACTGGTATCGCATGAGCATAGGTCAGCAAACAACATTTATTAATAGATTAAAATCTCGCCTTGCTCGATATGAAGAATA
>CAYJDL010000037.1:0-7051 GCA_964368885.1 uncultured Desulfovibrionaceae bacterium
AGGTTCCTATTAAAGAATTGATTCAAAAAGATTTTAAAGGTGTTTGGTTAAATTATTATACTGATAAGTGGACACAACAAGGTAATGCACGTTTTTCAATCGGAAAAGGCTTAACGATATATGATGAGCAGACAAACCCTTATGACCTTGGAACATACCGTAGGTATTCACAGCTTGATGCATATACTACTTGCATAAACCAAGTATTCAAATATATAAAATTTGGCTTTGGTCAATGCACCGATCATGTGGGTTATGATTTGCGAACTGGCGAAATCTCAAAAGAAGAAGGTAAGTTTTTAATTAAAGAGCTAGATGGAAAATGCGGGCAAATTTTCATTGATAAAATGTGTAGTTATTTAGCAATTGATGAAAAAACTATGTGGGCTCATGCGGAGAAATTTAGAGGTGATATATTTACTCAAGACCTGGAAGGTAAATGGATTTTGAAAAATCCAATTTGGGAACAAGAACCAATACAAGGTAAACACGATATTAAATTAATTATGAATAGGCTAGAAATTTAAAATGCAAAAATTTTCAGAAAATGACATAAGACCAGATAAATTTGCAGAAAAAATGCAACACAGCTTAGGTGCTGACATAAAATTTTTAGTTGACCGTCAACATAAGTTTTGTGAAGTACTTTGCCCCGCTTGCATGGTCAAAAATGACAATATTGAACTAATTAAAAATGGCTTTAGCTATGTTGAGTGTGAGCAGTGCAAAATGCTATATGTATCGCCTAGGCCAACTCCAGAAATTTTAAGTGAGTTTTATCCTAACTCAAAACAATATCAATTTTTTAATGATCATATTTTCCCTGCATCTGTTGAAGTGCGTAGAAAAAAAATATTTATTCCTCGTGTAAATAAGGTTTTAGATTATTGCGAAAAATATGGCGTCAAAAAAGAAAAATTGATTGAAGTTGGTACAGGTTATGGAATTTTTTGTGAAGAACTTGTCAAAACAGGAGCTTTTAGTGATATTGTCGGGGTTGAAGCCTCCGACTCTTTAGCTGAAACGTGTACAGACAAAGGCTATAGACTGTACAATGGTTTGTTGGAAGACTTAGAAATAACAGAAAAATTTAATGTAGCAGTAGCGTTTGAGGTTTTGGAGCATATTTTTAGTCCAAAAATTTTTTTGGAGAAAATTTATAATCTAATGAATGACAACTCGTTACTTATGTTAACCTTTCCAGCATGGAGCGGTTTTGATGCTTCTATATTGCGTGAGTACTCATCTAGCATTGATCATGAGCATTTAAATTATTTTAATGAAAAATCTATATCTCAGTTGCTGAATAGTGTGGGGTTTGAAGTTTTAGAAATTTCTACACCTGGTGAGTTAGATGTTGAAATTGTAAGAAAAACTGTACTTAAGAATAAGTTGAAACTTCCCAAGTTTTTAGAAAACATTTGCATTGATAACTATGAAAACTTAGGAGGGAAGTTCCAAAGCTTTCTTAAAGAAAATAAACTTTCCTCACACATGATGGTAGTGGCGCAAAAAATTAGCTAATGCTCTGCTTTTTTAGAATGCAAGGACATAATACAACACACCTCATCATCCGTTCCGATGCCTCCCCTACCATGGGAACAGGGCATGTTATGCGTTGCCTTGCTCTTGCTCAATGGGCGATGAAATTAAGCATTCCATGTACCATCATGGGTAGATTTCAAGTCCCTTGGGTACGTACTAAGCTTGAGGGTGAAAATATAGACTATATTGCTCTTTCGGGGAAAATTCCAAAAGAAGAAAATCCGAAAGAGCTTTTACAAAACTTATCTTCTGCACCAAAAGGTTCTTGGCTTGTGCTTGACGGTTATCATTTTACATTAAAGTGTCAAGAAGCAGTTCGAAAATCCGGGTATAAACTCTTGATCATTGATGATTATGCCCACTTACCAAAGTATTCTTGTGATATTTTGCTGAATCAGAATATAGGGGCGAAAGATTTAGTTTACAATGGCGATATTGGGCAAAAATGTTTAGGGCTTGAATACGTTCTGTTACGACAAGAATTTATTGAAGCAAGAACGCAAGCAGAAAAGCGAGTTTATCCTGAAACACCTCAAAATATTTTACTTACCCTTGGTGGCGGGGATTTTTCTATACATCTAAATAAAATAGCACATCTTTTTGCAATACCTGAAATGCGAGGGTTAAATTTACGCATTATTGCTGGTGCTATGAATGAAGACAACATAAAGCAAATACTTAAAGATTGCCTTGCAAATATAGAAATTTTACACAGTGTGCATGATATGCCAGCTTTGTTTCTTTCTACAGATTTATGTATTTCTGCAGGTGGTAGCACTTGCTGGGAATTATGTTGTTTGGGAGTGCCGTTTTTAACTGTTGAAGTTGCTGAAAATCAGCATGAGATAGTTATGGAGCTAGACAGGAAAAATATTGCTCATCCCTTAAAAGATGTTTCTTTGCAAGAAATGATTCTCGAACAAAACTATATGAAAATGATAAAACAGGTTAAATCATCTTCTATTGATGGAAAGAGCTTAGAGTGCATTGCACAGCTTATACAGGAAATATAGATGCACATTCTTTTTTTAGGTCCACCATGTGAAAGTATTGAAAATGCTTTACTTAAAGCAGGGCATACTCTTTTTCGCACAGAAGAGGTTTTTACACTTCCATTATTAGAAGAACATAACTTTGATTTTGGCATCTCTTATCGCTTCAAACATATCATCCGCAAGCCAGAAATTGATTGGTTTAATGGCAAGCTTATAAATTTACATATTTCGTATTTACCATGGAATAGAGGGGCTGATCCAAATTTATGGTCATGGATAGATAATACTCCTAAAGGGGTAACTATACATAGAATTGATGCGAGATGCGATACAGGCGATATACTATTGCAAGAAAAAGTTAATTTTATAACTAAAAATGAAACCTTGCTTAGCTCATACAAAAAGCTTTCTCTTGCTATCGAAAAACTGTTTATAAATAATATTGATGCTTTACTTTCAGAAAGAATAAAACCTAAGTCACAGCAAGGCGTAGGTTCTTTTCATTATGAAAAAGACAAAATCCCTTTACTATATCTTATTGAAGAAAAATGGTGGGATACTGAAGTGGTTAACTTAGGAACAGAACAGAACAGAACAGAACCACAAAAAGCTAAGAAACGCAATTGAAAATGATAAAGAATTTATTTTTAATCTTGCCAATGACCCTGTCGTAAGACAGACTTCGTTTTCCCCAGAGCCAATAACATGGGAAGAGCATAGTGCATGGTTTGATAACCAATTGAAACAGAATAATCTCTTTTATATCATTGAGTATGATAATGTTCCATCCGGATATGTACGGTTTCAAGAAAGTAATGAAAATCGTGAAAAATTAGTATTGAGCATTGCTATAGATAGTACCGTGCGTGGACATGGACTAGGCTTATTTGCAGTAAAAGAGGCTTGCACAAAAGTTTTGATGATATTAAAAGTAAATATCATTATTGCATTGGTTAAAAATGAAAATATAGCATCTATTAACTTATTTCAGCGAGCTTGTTTTACAAGAAAGCCTTTCCATTGTTATCAAGATACAAAAGATGTAGAGGTATTTTATTATCCAAACTATATAGAATAATTATACTTCAAAATAGGAAAAAATTGTATGAAAAACAATAACACCTACATCATAGCCGAAATATCAGCAAACCACAATGGCTCCGTTGAGCGTGCTGAGCAAATCATAAAAGCCGCAGCGGAATCCGGGGCTGATGCCGTAAAACTGCAAACTTACACAGCTGATACTTTAACAATTCCTTGTGATAATGAGTATTTCAAGATTGAAGGGACGTTATGGCATGGGCGAACTCTTCATGATTTATACCAAGAAGCCTACACCCCATGGGATTGGACGCCTCGTTTAATGGCGTATGCAAAATCTTTAAATCTTGATTGTTTTTCTACGCCATTTGATGTGACCGCCGTAGATTTTTTAGAAGTGTGTGGAGTTAACAAGCACAAAATAGCCTCATTTGAGCTGGTGGACATGCCGCTACTTAAGAAAGTCGCCCAAACAAAGAAGCCAGTTATCATGTCAACGGGCATGGGAACGCTTGCAGAAATTGATGAAGCGGTTCGCACCCTCAGAGAGAACGGCACCACTGATTTAACCCTTCTAAAATGTACATCATCCTATCCTGCGCCTGTTGATGAAGCGAATTTACGCACTATTCCGCATTTAGCACAGGCTTTTAATTGTAAAGTAGGGCTTTCTGACCACACTATGGGTTCTGCTGTTGCTGTTGCCGCAGTTGCTTTAGGTGCTACCGTCATCGAGAAGCATTTTACCCTTGCTCGGGCTGATGGTGGTTTAGATGCGGCTTTTAGTATGGAGCCGCATGAGTTTAAGAGTATGGTAAATGATATTAGAATAGTTGAAAAAGCACTTGGGAAAATATCTTATGACCGCACAGAAAAGGAACAAAATAGCGTTTGTTTTAGACGTTCGTTATTTGTGGTTAAAGATATGAAAAAAGGTGAAGAATTTACTCCAGAAAATATGCGTTCAATTCGTCCTGGGCATGGCTTACATACTCGTTATCTTGATAATATCATAGGTAAAAAAACAAATACCGATATTGTCAAGGGTACGCCGCTTGATTGGGAAAAATTTTGACATTTACAAAGCAAATACATGAAAGTAAATGATGTACAATGCAGCACTTGAAAATGCAACCATTTTGGCATTTAAAGATAGTAAGAGTGATGATGGTATTAGTAAAATAAGCTAAAACTTAAATGTAAGTGTGTTTAAGTGTACCCACCCAAGCAGAATGAATGAGAGTTTGAGAGAGAAGGGAAGCTTTTGCCAAAATTCTAAGAATTACGCAAAAGCTTCCCTTCTCACTCAAAAAATGATTTAATCAGTATTTTCTTTACAACAGCCTAACAACTCACTACATTCCTGCATTTCGTTCCACAAGGCTTAAAGTGTGGGCTACTTGCCTGCCAACACTATTTTGGCTTTGCAATTGTCTTTCAATAGTTGAAATACCCTTAACCACGGTTGAATGACGTCTATTAAAGCGTTTACCTATTTCTTCGAGAGTTGAGTTAGTATGTTTTCTAGCTAGATAGTATACAGTATCTCTAGCTAAGACATATTCTTGCTTACGGCTTCGCGAAACAAGTTGCTGTTCATTTAACTTAAATGAGTTACAAACAAGAGCAATTATACGTTCTATGTCGAGTAAATTTGTCATAGGCATAAATTGCGACAAAACCTTCATTGCCATTTCTAAATTTAAATCACAATTAAGGTGCTGTGATTTAAAATGTAAGTTTTTTAAACAACTTTCAAGTTTCCGTACATCATCTTGTAAATGTTCAACAAGTATATCTTCAACCGCACTTGGCAGTCTAATACCATTGCTATCAGCCTTTTGCCTTAAAATTGAACGGCACATTTCCTTAGTTGGTTTATCAATACAAGTAAGAAGCCCAGAACAAAAATGCGAAACAAGTTGATTGTCAACCTTTTGCAAATCCTTTGGGCTAAATGACGAAGTTAAAACAACTCTCTTGCCCTTAGTTTGTAAAGACTTAATGGTGGCAAGAGCTTCATTTTGAGTTTTTTCCTTACCCTGTAAAAGATGCACATCCTCAAGAAGCAAAACATCCAAATCTCTTAAACAAGCTTTAAAGTAATCCATCTGACTATTACGGCTTGCACGAACAAAGTGAGACGTAAAGTCCTCAGCTGTAAGGTAACCAACCCTTGGAGCACGATCATCCTTAGCTAGATTTTGACCAATTGCATGTATAAGATGTGTCTTACCAAGCCCGGATGGAGCACTAACAAAAAGCGTCTCAATATATCCAGCATTACGGCAAATATCATGAGCAGCAGCCACAGCTACAGCATTGGTCGGACCTACCACAAAATCATCAAAGTCATGCCGCCAATTCACCTTTGTAAGAGGGCTTTGGTTTGTAATGGGTAATGACATTTGAACGCCATAACCTACACCCGATTCTTGAACATGATCTGCCCTTAAAGCGACACCCTGTGCTTTCTTTGTAGACAAACTTTTATCTTGAACTGTCTCATCACCACCTTGCATAGCCGCTTTATTAAGCATAGCCTCACATACGCTAAATATTAACTCAATATCTGTCGCTTGAATACCCAAAACGTCTGAAGCCGCTTGTCGTACCTTGTCAGCAAAGCATCGCTGAATCCATGTACAAACATACGAGCTTGCAGCCACCATATAGACCTTATTCCCTTCAATTCGCCCTTGTAAAGGTGCAATCCACACCTTATAGTCACCAGATTTAAGCGTTTTTTGAAGAATGCTACACAATTTTTCCCATATCGTTTCCATGGAAGCTCTTTTATCAAAAAAGCATTTCTTTGAAAAATGCTATTAGAGGCTTTTTTTATTTTTGACATGAACAAACTGCCTAAAAAATAAATGTCACATAAGATACTAAAATTAAATCATTAAAATTTGTTCTAAGATTTGTGTAACACATGAATGTACCTTTAATGCTAGACTTTTTTTTAAAAATTAAATTGTAAAATAAATATAAAAAATTGAGTTTTCAACATTAAGATACATGATTGGCTCTAATTTACTTAAATTTTCTTTGATTTCCAATTTTTATGTATGACTTTCATATCAAGAGCTTAGGCCTTGTCAAGGTTTTTTATTAGCAAATATTAATTAAAAAACTGATTTATTTTTTCCTTGGTAAAAACTTCCATTATATTTTAATTTAGAAGTTTAAACTAGCAAGAAAAAAGGAACCGGTTTAATCGTGCTTGCTTAAGTTTATTAGTAAACTCATTAAGAGAGACGCTCAAAAATATTATCCAACGTGCCCTAGCTAAAAAATATGAAGTAAAATAATCAGTAATGGCTCGCCTTAAGCGTAGTACAAACAATCAGCAACTAAACTAAATAGAATACAAATATTGAATATAAAACATAAATTTAGAATTACCAAACCTCCGAGACCCTCTCAGCAAATTTTTTTTTATTTTTTAATTTTATTGTTGACATTGA
>CAYJDL010000037.1:7061-15529 GCA_964368885.1 uncultured Desulfovibrionaceae bacterium
GGTTGTAGCTCAGTTGGGAGAGCGCTTGAATGGCATTCAAGAGGTCGTGGGTTCAATTCCCTCCAGCTCCACCAGAAATTTCAGGGGTTTACGAAAAAAATCGTAAGCCCCTTTTTCTGTTATTGAAAAAGGCATACAACTATTATACAGTTTTTAAAATTCTTTCGAGGGATACATTTTGTAAGGAGAAAATACGGTTTCATGTTCAGAAAGCTTTGTAAAAGGCATCGTAACACCTTTCCCCATATATGCGCTATCGTACTGCTCATTATCGCCTTAGTGCCTCTGTATGTCCTAGAAAAGCGTGGTAAGCCCGTAGAGCTTTGGTATATCAGCTCAATCTTTGCCATCGCTTTTGCCCTCTTCTGCTATGGTATCACCGCTCCGTCAGCCATGAAGAAAGCTCCCGTACGCAAACAACTGACAGCCCTTTCCCAAGATTTTTTTGGCATGATGTGGCCTTTCTCGTACTTTTACACGCCCAAGCCCTTGCATGAGTTGTATCCTCCAGAGCCACCTACAGCCCATCTCGCAGAATCATTATCGGAACAACACCCAGAGTCTCCCTCTGTCCCGCTGTGCGATGTGACGCCGCCAGCAACAGCCACTGGGGCATGGATTTACGCCTACAAAAAAGAAATGAGTTGAGATTTTTAAGCTTGAAAAGTATTGAGGAACTAAGTCGATGACCTTTGCTGGAATCAAAAATACATTGCAATTTGAAGTCGTAAAAAGGCGATTTCCATGACCCAAATATGACCCAAAATGTTTTTCACGATTTGTAAGTATTTGAAATCATAGACCGCATGCACGCTATGCACAAGCATGAAAAAGCGAAGGAAAGGCTGTAGATTTTGTTTTAGTGTTTGTTATAAACCGTTGACAATTAAACACATTTATAGTATATTTTTATTGTAAGTCGTTGTTGGGTTTGCCATGCTTCCAAAGCATGGCATTCAAGAGGTCGTGGGTTTAATTCCCTCCAGCTCCACCAGAAATTTCAAGGACTTAGAGTAAAATATTTTAAGTCCTTTTTCTGTTATAAAGCCATTTGCCTCGCTCCTGCCCCGCTAATTTAGGTTACGTGAAATGAAAGATAGTGATACTTCGGCTTATCTTAGAGCTGTAGAGGTACATTTTTTTATCTGCTGCGTCACTAAAAAATTTTAGTCAGGTCATGGGGGAACGCCCCAACTCCCATCCTAAAATTTTCCACGTCCATGCATCTCACGATTTCTGAACGCCTGTTATGAATTTTGTTAATAATATTTTGGAAGCCTGCTTTGCATATTGTTGTGTGCCAACTGTGACAGGTGAGTATAGCGGTTAGTCATTTTAATGCTGGCATGATCTATCATTTCAGATGCGGTTTTTATATCGCCTCCAGTCATAATAATGCTTGAGCAGAATGTATGTCGTAAATCATGAAAGTGGAAATCTTCCAGCCCTGCTTTTTTTCTTGCTTGTGTCCAAGGTCGTTTTAGGCTCGTGACCGCCTTGCCATTGGCATTTGACGTCCTGTTTTGGAATATAGCGGAATAAATTCCTGTTCAAGATTTTCCCAAGGAATAACATTACCAAACAAAAGCAGCGGATGTTTTGGGTTTAGTTGATTAAGTAAATCGGGATACAAAAGGTGACTTTGAGTGTGTTTTACAGACGTCTTTAAGCTCATTATTTAATTCCTTTTCGACCAGTATTTTTATAGTTTTTTTATATTTACTGTTGAAAATTTATAATAAAATTCGATTATATCAATATATTTCAGCGTATTATTATATTTTTAAGGGTCGACTAATTTACAGGTAGTAAGAATAGATCAGCATTTTTTTTAAAATCTTTGAAGAAAATCTTGTCCAACATTTTCCATTTGAGCACAAAGGTCAAACATCTCTTCGCCATGCTCATAGCCTAAAAGATGCAAAAGCCCATGAGCAAGTAAACGTATCATATGTTCGTGTATACCTTGTCCATAAAGTAAACATTCTCGCTTAAGAGTGTCTATAGATATTACTAAAATATCCGGATGCTCAATCTTTTGCAAATATTTTTTAGAATTAAAGTTTTGTGTCATATGTGCCGGAAAAGACAAAACATTAGTAGGGCCATTGCTTTGCATATGAGCTAAATTTAATTCACTTATTTGGGCATCATGAACAAAATGTACATTAAGACTCATTTTATCATTATGAATCAAATGTGCATAGGGATTAAGCATAGCCGCAATTAAAGCTTTACACTTAGAAGTAGGCAAGGGGCATTGCCATAATACTTCATTATATATAGTGATATTAAGCATTTGTTTTATGCTTTAGCCGTAATTTTTTTTGTATTATCCATTTCCTTACTGGCTTTTTTATCTTCACTATTTGCTTCATTGTCCTTAACTGGATCTTTTGGATTTCCAGCCGGAGGATAAACAATACGCTGATGGAAAATACCTGTTAAGATACGCAAAAATTGTTCACTAATTTTATGTAAATCTTGGAAAGTTAAAGCAGATTCGTCTAATTGTCCTTCAGAAAAAATACCTTTAACAATAGTATCAATATGCGTCTTTAGACGGGCAGGAGTGGGGTCTACAAGAGTGCGACTTGAGTCTTCTACCGAATCAGCTAACATTAAAATTGCGGCTTCCTTGGTTTTGGGACGAGGTCCGGCATAACAATAATCAGATTCACGCACATTTTCGCCCAAGTTTAAAGCTTTATGATAAAAATAGCTAATAAGCCTTGTGCCGTGATGCTGACCAATTAAACTGGTAATTTCATCACCAAGCTTATAGCTTTGTGCAAGTTCCACACCTTTTTTAACATGCGCTGTTAAAATTAAAGCTGACATGGAAGGGGCTAATTTATCATGTTTATTACGACCGCCAAATTGATTTTCAATAAAATAATCAGGATGGCTTAGCTTGCCTACATCGTGATATAATGCACCTACCTTACATAAAAGGCTATTGGCTCCAATGGATTTTGCAGCGGCTTCTACCATGTTGGCAACTACTAAGGAATGGTGATAGGTACCCGGCATACTGACCATCATCTCTTGCATAAGAGGATGATCTAAACTCATAAATTCCATTAACCTAAAGCGTGTTGTATAGGAAAATGCCATTTCTAGTATGGGGCTAAAGGCAAAAAGCATCAATACTGAAGCTGCGCTATTGATTAAAACACTTAAAATTTGCCAAAAAATATTTTCAAAAGAATTAAGGCCGACAAGATTTACAGCAAACCAGAAGAGCAATTGCATTATAGCTAGAGGAACAAAGCTCCAAACTACATCTTGACGGCTTAGGGTACGAGTTACCAAGAAGGTAGCAGTCATTGCACCAAGAAAATAATAGAAAAATAAAGATATATCGCCTTGAAACATTACCGTGGTAAAAAGGGCTAATAATAGACCGATAGTACAATAACGTCTAGCAGCAAACACTAAAGCTACAATACCAACTACTCCGGCAACCGGAAAACAATATGCCAAATGCAATACACTATTTGGATCTGGTCGTTCTACTCCAAATGAATAAAATAGCTTTGCCGTTAAAGTACAGCCAAATAATAAGAAAGTCATAAATAAGTAGTCTTTATTTCTTAAAGGCGTACCGGGCTTTCCACTTGGGGACATAATTAAGCCAATACTAATTAAAACACTTAATAAAAATATACCAAGGCTATAACCCAATTGTATTCTTTCATCACTGGCAGCATACATAGCTTGTAATTTTGTTTGATGCTCTCTTGTAACTATGTCACCTTTACGAATTATTACATCTCCACGCTTAAGGCTATAATACACTGGTTCAACATGATCAGCAATTGCATTAGCTTTTTCCTCGGTAAGTGTTCGATTAAAGGATAAAGAAGATGGCATAAAGGCTGAAAGCAAAATAATTAAAGTGCGCTTTTCCTTATCGTCAAGAGCACTATCTTCACGAATAACACCGGTTAAATGCACCAATGCTGATTGCACATCGGGTAGGGTAGTTACATCATGGCGTAAAAGCTCTTCCCCAGTTTCCACAATGTGAATAATAGCTCCGCTTTCACCAACTCTTCCGGCTCGCATATCCGGAACTAATCCGTCAGAAAGCAATTTGCGAACTGAGGGTAATAAATAAGTTAAAATATAGGTTTGCAAACTTGGACTTGCCAACTGTTCCAAAACCTCTTCAACAATTTCATGGGTTAAAGCATTTTCAAGATCTTTAATAGCAACATATTCACTGCCTAAGTTGACTCCATTAATTTCATTTAAAGTATCAACTATTTGCTTATTAAAATCTTCAAAAGCAGAAAGGGTTAAATCATAAACAAGAGGTTGGGCATTGCGCAACTGCTCTCGTCGTACATTGGTTGCAAAAACATCTTCAACAAGCAATTTACGTTTTGCCACAATATCAGCTTCTGCTACCATTCCTGCTGAATAAAATTCAGGCTTATAATTAAAATTAAAGCCGGAAAAAACAGATAACACAAAGAGCATACTATACAATATAATGAGACCGTAGCTCCATTGAAGTTTACTACGCAAAAACTTTAACAAAGTTTGCAGAAAATGTTCACTATTTTTTTTCTTTTTGATATTGGTCATAAGCTGCTACAATGGCACTGACAAGAGTATGTCGCACCACATCTTTTGCGGAAAAGCTATGGAATGCAATGCCTTTCACATTTTTTAAAATAGAAATAGCCTGAACCAGACCTGAGCGTGACTGAGGCCCTTCCTCTCCCCACTGAGGCGGTAAATCAATTTGGCTAATATCGCCAGTTATAACTGCCCTTGAACCAAAGCCAAGACGTGTTAAAAACATTTTCATTTGCTCAGGTGTGGTGTTTTGTGCTTCGTCAAGAATTATAAAAGCATTATTTAAAGTGCGACCACGCATAAATGCCAAAGGTGCTACTTCAATAATACCAGTTTCCAACATGGAAACCACCTTGGGCTGCGGTAGCATATCATAAAGAGCGTCATAAAGAGGACGCAAATAAGGATTAACCTTTTCTGCAAGGTCGCCGGGCAAAAAGCCTAAACGCTCTCCGGCTTCTACTGCTGGACGAGTCAGAATAATCTTTTTTACTTTTTGTTGAAAGAGCATGGAAAGAGCCATGGCAACTGCTAGGTAAGTTTTTCCTGTTCCGGCAGGTCCTAAAGAAAAAACCATTTCCTTGGATATTAATGCTTCATAATATGCTTTTTGGGCAAGATTTTTTGCCACAACAGTTTTGCGAGGGGCAGCTACAAAAACAGTGTTTTTATACATTTTATTTAAAGAAAGTTGCGGCTGTTTTTCTAGCATGGAGTACGCATTAGTAATATCATAAGAATCTAAAAGATTACCGCTTTGGACATGCTCATAGAGTTGTACAAAAAGATTACAAAGTCTTTGGAGTACAAATTGATCTGATGTCCTTACCGTAACACTTGCACCACGAGAGTAAATATGTGCATTGCTTAATTTTTCCAAAGCTTCTAAATGAGCGTTATATGGCCCAAAAAGAACATTAGCAAGGCTTGGATCATCAAAGGCAATGGTTTCGCATAGCTTAATATCATCTACCATGTTCAAGACTTACTCTTTTTTTACATTTCTGTCTATTTTTTTTCTTTAGCAAACTCAATTTATTATTTTTTCCTGAGAAAATTTTTTGTGAACAAAAAGGTTTCCCGTAAAGGGTAATTTTTGTTTACACTAGAAGTTTCAACATGTTACACACTTTATGTTTAGTCCGAATTTACAAGGGTTACAAAATTCGGGTTACAATTTTTCCCCAAGGTTAAACTTGGGGAATTTTTGTTTCTAGCAGGTCACCCACAACCTGTCCTATGTCGCTGTTACCAAGTGCAGAGAGGATATTATTTTGGTCAGAATACAATCCTGCACTTTTGGTATATCTATCTGTTGTTGTTGGTCTTGCATGTCCCATAAGGGCTTGTGCGGCGTTAAGACCAGACTCAGTATATGTAATTGCCGCTGATTTATGTCGTATTGCATGAAAGCTAAAAAACTTCACTCCTGCTCTTTTGCATAGTCTTGTCATAAAGTTAGAACGGTTTGAAAAAGCATCGCCCATGCGTGTATTTGATTGTATTTGCATAAATACATTATCCACTTTACAAGGGCGTGCATCCTTCCACCATAGAAGAGCTTTTATTAACTCGGGGTGTAAGCGAAGCCAACGTACCCTTTCTTGGCCATTGCCGGATTTATAGTCTTTTAGACGTATTTTCTCTTCTTTAAAATTAATGTCTTCCCAAGTGAGACGAAAAGCTTCACTTTTACGTGCTCCTGTAAAATATAGCAAGAGAAGCATTACAAAATCTTGTCCTTTTGCTACATTAAGCACTTTGATAATATCATCTTCCGGTGGAACGTATTTATCTTTTTTGACTACAGCAAATAACTTTATTCTTTGGAACGGAGGACGCATTTGTGGGAAATCTTCAATAAAATCCATACCCCATTTCCAAGCAGTAAGTAAGTTCCTACGATACATATTTGCCATATGTCCACCACGAGCATCATTAACATATGAAAGAAAAGTATAACATTTTGCCGTAGTGACATCTTGTAAAGACAAGATGTTTTGCTTTCTACAAAAAGTAAAAAACTCCTTCATGACAAATTGTTTTTCTTTATAGGTTGACAATCTAACTACACGCTTAGCATGTTCAAGGTAATCGTCACCCCACGAAAAAAGCCTCTCTAAGTCCATTTGGATCTGTGCTTCTTTCTGAGCTTTTTCGTATTCTCTTTCTTGCTTGCGATTTGATTGTGGGTTGTAGCCCATCATTGCCAAGGCCTTCTTGCGCTCTTCCTCCTCCCACTGTTTCGCTTGTCGCCATTCCGGGCCATGCTTCTTGCCGGGTGGAAACATCATGCAAGCAACTTGCTTGCCGTCTATGACTACCCGAGCCATCCATCTGTTTCCTTTGTCTTTGCGTAATGTTGGCATTGTCGAAATACTCCAATACAGTGCCCCATTTGAAACGCCAGCGGTTACCGAATTGCCTGCCGCCTAAAACGGAAGCTACACTTTTTACCGTGCGTTGGTCAAGACCCAGAGCCTCTGCAACTTGCTCAATGGTTAGAATATCATTTACTTCGGGCATTTGTTTTCTCCAAATTTTTTGGTGCTTTATATTGACCGTAGTATTTACTTACAAGTTCCAATATCGTATTACATTCATTAAAAAATAACATATTTTCTCTGTGCCGATTAATAGCACTCACGCTAACACCAAGGATTTTGGCAATTTCTTTAACAGTTTCACCTCGTCGCAAAAGGTGAAAAACTCCTGCCCCTTTTGGAGTTAACACAATATTATGAGCGTTACCTCCGTCAGGAAAAATTACTTCAAATATTTCTATTGTCTTGCTTATATTGAGAATTTTTCGTATATTTTTAATATGTATTTCAACACTTCTATAATGAATGTCTAATTGTTTTGCTATATCTTTTAGGACAGAATCCACGTTGAATGAAATATACAATTTCTTGTTGCCTTTTGGTTAGTTTATGCATTTTATTACTCCTTAGTGCTATAAATTGATAAGTATTATTCATCAACAGAGATAGCACTGAGTAATGCGCAGTAACACTGGTCAAAATACATAAACTTATAAATATATTCAAAACATGATAATGCTCATTTTGAAAATGTCATTTGAAATTATATATAAACATACAAATAGTTAATAACGTACTGATTTACTATATAAAGTTAAAACCGCCTCTAGACAATTTTAACCTTATATAGTACATTATTATCTGTTATATTATCCGATAAGAAGTGTAAGACTTAGCAGAATGGCACCCATAATAAAGGCTATAGATGATCCTGTCAGATATTTGTACCAAGGCTTACGTCCTTCGGCATAGATTTTTGCACTTAATATACCCAATATTACCCCTACAAGCATACAAAGACACCCTATAATGATGCCAACAGGCATAGCCAAAAAAGACCATGGCTGTATCGCCTTCAAAGCCATGCAATACCCTGCCAGCATAAGAGTGCTACTGTATATCAGCAACACTACAAGAGTAATTATGCCCCAAGTGACAAGAAAAACACCATGTTTTTGCAGTGTAAGTGTTTCGGTATGGGCAAAAACTTTTTTCGTCAAACGTCCTTGAGTCAGTTGTATTTCTTTTTCTGTGGCGACAGATATATTCTCAAAAATTTCTTGTGTTTTTCGCTCTATTTCTTTGGGAATATTTTCATAAAAAGTACGCTGAAATTCAATGGCGATAAGCACGTCCCAGAGTGCGTCATTATCAGCAAAATTCAATGTATTTTTAATACGCTGCAATCGCTCTTTTTCCTCATGACTGAGCTCACGTCCCAAAAGTTTTTTGTATTGCTCAATTTTTTGTATATCCATAATTATAGACTATCCTTGAGCATGGATTGAAACATTTCTGTGTAAATTAATTGCCAACGTTTCAGCTCAGCCCGAT
>CAYJDL010000038.1:0-8862 GCA_964368885.1 uncultured Desulfovibrionaceae bacterium
TTCTTTTCGCAAGGTGATTTTCAAAATACAGGCAATGCTCTTGATGTTGCCATTGAAGGTGATGGTTTCTTTCAGGTAGAAGTTAATGGCGAAATGATGTATACAAGATCCGGAACCTTTAAGTTAAATCAAGATGGTACTGTGGTTACAGCCAATGGTTATATTTTGCAACCGGAATTTACCATTCCGGCAGAAACAAAAAATGTTTCCATTTCAGCACAAGGACATATTGCCGCTCTTGACGCTACGGGCGCAGAAATTGCTTCTGCTGAAATTCCACTTTATACTTTTATTAACCCTGCTGGTTTAGATGCCAGGGGTCGTAATTTATATACGCCTACAGAGGCATCGGGAGAAGAGCTTGAAGGTGTTCCCGGCACCGATAATGTAGGTACATTAGCTCAAGGTTTTTTGGAAATGTCTAACGTAGAAGTAGTAGATGAAATGGTAAACATGATTGTGGGTCAGCGTGCTTACGAGGTAAACTCAAAAGCTATTCAAACTTCTGACACCATGCTTGGTATAGCAGTAAACCTTAAAAGGACTTAATCATGACCTACACAAAGCCGCATAATAGTGTAGAAAATCAACATTCTATATTAATAATTTTGTGCTCAATTTTTACCTGTTTTAAGATAGTTTTTGAGCGTAACATGGTTGTATGTTGCGGTATTTGTGTAATGATGCTCATTATTGGGATTGATAGTTTAAAGCCGTGCCAAACCATGGCGGCTTCGCAGTGGAATTATGCTAAGCCGGGTTTGCCTTTAAGTCCGTCACAGCAACAAATAGGCTCCGGTCAAGTTCGCAAAAACATAGGTCAAGGTAAATATGCCGGAGGCAATTTGCAAATGACTGACACCTTTGACTGGCGTTTAAATATTCGTAGTGCTGCTATAGCTCATGGAAACATGGTTCTTTTAAAAGAAATAGCCGATCCGGTTGGACCTATGCCAAGTCAACTTTGGGATTCTTTAAAAGATCAAGCTCTTTGGCCGGCACCACCAACAGCCGGAAAGCCATTGCAAATAAATAAAACACGTCTTGCCAACGCCTTACGTCAAACACTTGGAACAATGGCGGATAAATGTATATTGCCAAGCTCCTTGGCAATTCAAAAAGGTGGGATAGTATTAAGCGAAAATGATTTGCGAAAATACGTTGTCAGCTTTTTGGCACCTCAAACTAATGCCATGCCGGGCTCAGCTGAGTGGACAGAGTTTCGATTGCCTCCTTATATATTTTTAGCTCATGGGCAGCAAAGGGTAAGTCTTGAACCCGGCACTATTGCTCCCGGGCGAGTGACATTTCGATTTTTAATTCAAGAACCTGATGGGCGTGTTTTACGCCGTGCAGCTGGTGCGGCCTTTTTAAATCTATGGGTGGAAGTTCCGGCGGCAGCTCGCCCTCTAAATCAAGGTGATGCCTTACATGTAAATGATATTACTTTTGTAAGAGTTAATGCAGCTTACTTAAACTCAATGCCTTGGGATGGCAAGGGCGGACCTTGGCAAATGGCTCGTAATGTTGGTACGGGGCAAACAATTTTTAGCACAGATTTATTAGGTATTGCTATGATCCGTAAAGGCTCTATTATAACTGTAATCTATGCTAAGGGTAATGTGCGCATGGAAGTTAAGGCCGAAAGCTTAATGGATGGGGCTCCTGGAGCAATTATTGCCGTGCGCAACTTGCAAAGCAAAAAACAAGTTTATGGGACTGTTAGAGATAGTAAAACGGTTGTGATAGAATAAATTAACTAAGATTATTATTAAATTGCGTAGATTATTGGGGAGAAAAACTATGAAATCATGCATAAAAAATTACTTTTGCATATTAGGCATATGCCTTGTTTTTTTAAGCGCATGCGAAAGCACAAAACATAAACCAACAATTATAGCTCCAAGCGTAAGTCCGGTGCCAACACGCACGTTTACAGAACAAGAACGTGCTGCTAATCCCGGTTCGCTTTTTGCTGAAAGCGATGTTGACCCACTTTTCTCTGACAGCCGTGCTCGTCGAGTTGGTGATATTGTAGTCGTAAATATTATGGAAAGTAGTAGTGCACAAAATACTGCCAATACAGATGCCGATAGAGAAACATCAAATGATTATAGTATTCCATCCTTCTTTGGATTAAATAGGGTTAATGTTCCCATGAGTGCAATGCACGTTCCCATCGGAGCAGGCACTTCTGTGCTAAATACTGGTTCATTAAGCGATCTTTCAGCTTCAGGGCAAACAGCAAGAGGCAATACGGTTACATCATCTATAGCTTCACGAGTTATTAAGGTTCTGCCTGGCGGTATATTGCAAATAGAAGGTGTACGCACAACCAGAGTAAATGAAGAGACTCAATATATGGTTATTTCAGGAACCATTAGAGCTCGTGATATTGGAGCAGATAATACCATTATGTCCACACAAGTAGCCGATGCGAATATTCAATATTATGGTCAGGGCGTACTTGCTGATAAACAAAAGCCCGGTTGGTTTACTAGATTTATGGACAATCTCTGGCCGTTTTAAAGCGCAATATCAAAAAATCAGATTCGCTATTTTTCTGGGGGAAACCTTTGTGAATAAAAAAGGTTTCCCTTAAGCAGTGCTTTGTTTATTCTTGAAGCTTCATTATAATACAAACTTAAAAGTTCTGCAAAATTGTTAAAATGGACTAAGCAATACTCAATTTTCATTGTGATAGGTTGACATCCATTGTTTTACAATGCGCACTAAGCTTTGGTCATCTCTTTTTATGGCTTGCCTATTGATAGCGTTAGCTTTTAGCAGTAAAGTCTCTTTATCTTTCATTCTTTCTTGTAAAAGGAAAAAATCCTGCTGATAAATTTCCCACTGATCTTTCTTTTTTGCAATAGTTGCACAATTTCGAAAGGCAATAAAATCTTTTGGCAACATGGTTAATTCTAGTACCTTGAAGTAATATTTCAAAGCTTCATCCCATTGTTCTTGGTCTTGGTAATAGTTTGCAATCAATCTATAACCATTTAGCCAATAAGGATTATCCTGCAATCTTATTTGACAACGTTCTAAATTAAAACTTTTATTAAACATCTGGGTTAAAACATCACTACTGGCTTCAGGTATATCAATATATAAATTAAGATCAGGACCAAGGATAGGCTGCAAATTATTTTTTAGGGCAATAGTATGTTGGTCTGGAAAAAAACCATCAGGAAAACGCTTAGTCAATAAACTTGCATTTGCTTCATCATTTTTAAAACGCCCAGGAGTTTGGCTTTCAAGATGGTATATACAGCTGTTATTAACAACATGCGCTAATAATCCATTAGAGCGTACTTGACAGCAAAGATCAATGTCTTCATAACCATTTACATAACCTTCATGAAAACCATTGCATTGTTCAAATAGTTTTGCCGACATGAGCATAGCGGCTCCAGTAATTGCTTGCCAAAAGCGAGGTTTAAGGGATTTCACATACTGGGCAGGTAAACCACTATACATATGCGATACTGTATATAGCGGATCAAAACAAATACCGGCATGTTGTACTGTATTATCCGGATACATTAATATTGGTCCTACTATGCCAATTTTGGGGTGATTGTTTAAAGTCTGTATTAAAGGTTCTATGCAACCTTCTAAAAGTATTGTGTCATTATTTAAAAAAAGAAGTAAGTTTTTAGTCGCAACTTTAGCTCCAATATTACATGCCTTAGCAAATCCTAAATTAGCTGGCATACGCAATCTATGTCCTTTTGAGCCAAAATATTTTATTAAAGTAGGTTTTAAATTATTCACGGTATCGTCGGTTGAGTGATTATCAACAACTATCACTTCAACCTGTTCGCTAAGACCGTCTGAACTGCAAACCTTGGCTATGCTTTTTAGGCAAGCTTCAGTCATATGCCACAAATTCCACACAGGAATAATGATTGATACCATTATTTTCTCCTAAGTAATTTTAAATTTCTTATTAAGAACAAATAAATACCTTGCTCTTTCATATGTTTTATGAAATATTTTACGAGGTCGTTTCTTAATTGTTTTTAATCCTCGCATAGTGTTTTTGCGTTTGCTAGACATAGTTAAGTCATCGCATAATAGTTGCTTATAAGATATTCATAATTTCACCATAACTAGTATATCAAACGAGCATTGCATAAATACTAAACTTTGTAAATGCTACAAGAATTGGAGACTATTTATATGTCAGTGAATAAATTTAAAATCATTTTCATTAATTATGGTCCATACGCAGGATGCTGTGGTGTACATATTCACTTTCTTGCCAATGCCTTAGTGGAACTTGGATATGAATGTAAAGTGTTTTTGCTAAACACTAAAAATGCCGATCATTATTTTGGAAAGACAAATTATGCAATACATTCTGCTGCAGAAATAGCGGAGTTACCAATAGATTTTTTTGAAAATAGCATCATTCACGCTTGGACACCAAGGGAGACTGTCAGAGTTCAAATTATGACATTAAGACGTCGAATAAAAGTTCCCTACATAGTGCACTTAGAAGATAATGAGGTTTTAATTGCAGGAAAAGAGTTGGGAACAAATATTTTAGAAGAGCAAAAAGAGATGATGCGAAAAAATCCAGAATTAGGACATAGATTTTTATACACTCATCCACTGTATTTTGAAAGTTTTTTGCAAAAATCTTCTGGAGTTACATGTATTATTAAGGCATTAGAAGAATTTGCTCCGCAAGGAGTGCCAAGAATGACATTTTGGCCAGCTTGTGAAGACATTTTTTTCAATATTCCACTAGAGCGTAATATGCAAGCTCGACAAGCTTGCGAAATGGGCGACGATCTTCATGTTATAGTATATCCCGGTGCAATTCATAGCTTTAATGGACCGTATTTTATTGAGCTACTTTTAGCAGTTGAGCAATTACATCAACAAGGGTTTTCTTTAAAAATAATTCGTTGCGGTATTGAAGACTATGAATATAGCGATGAAATTATAAAACTCTACCAAAAGCATGTCATCTTGATGGACGATATGCCATCAAAGGAATTACCAAACCTTATGGGGCTTGCTGATTTTTTAGTGCAGCCCGGTGCACCAAGAAGCTTTGATGATTATCGTTTTCCGTCTAAAGCTCCATTTTTTTTAGCTAGCGGCAGACCGGTTATTTTGCCAAATACTAATGTGGCTGAAAAGCTTCGACATGGAAAAGATTGCTTTTTATTGGAAAAAGGAGATGCACAAGAGATAGCTAAATATTTACAAATACTTATCGAACACCCCGAACTTGCCAAAAGCATAGGTATGCAAGGAAGAATGAAGGCAAGAGATTTATTTAGTTGGGAAAAAAGCGCAAAGCTTCTTATTCCATTTTACGAAGCTGCTATTAATAAGCATAATGCATCTAAAGTGTAATAATTACTCTTAAGTTATTTTGAAATTTATGTTTAATTGAATAACCATATAAAAGTTTTGTTTGCGTATATAGTGGAGAACATATGCACAAGATTATTTTAAAACTCTTTATTTTCAGCATTTTTATACTACATGTTCAGCCTGCCTTTGCACTGTCCTTACGAGAAAGGCTTTTTTTTATTGTGGCAGAACATGGTTCTGAAGAAATTATTCAACGCTTGCTTGAAGATATAGATGTTAACTCTAAAGATATTGATGGTGCAACTCCACTAATGCTAGCTATTGTGGAAGGATCTACTAAATCCTTACAAATTTTGTTGGATAATGATGCAAATATTCATGCTAAGGATGATGAAGGCTGGACTGCTTTAATGTATGCGGCTTGGGAGAATAATACTGATGCTATTGAGATTCTGCTGAAAAACCATGCACATATTGACGCAAAAAATATTTATGGAACTACGGCTCTTATGTTAGCTTCTCAAAATGGACAAACTGCTGCTGTAGAAACCTTATTAGATAACAATGTTAATATTCATTCAAAAAACAATCTTGAACTTACGGCTTTGATGTTTGCCGCTGGTAATGGACATGGAGATGTTTTACAAGTATTATTAGATCATAAAGCTGACATTCATGCTAAAAGTAAAGAAGGATCTACGGCTTTAATGATAGCTGCTTTAACAGGAAATGAAGAAGCAATTAAAGTTTTATTGAAAAATAGAGCAGATATTCATGACAAAAACAATAATGGCATTACTGCTCTTATGTATGCAGCTCAAAATGATCAGGCTAAAGCCATTCAAACTTTGCTTGATAATAGGGCTGATGTGTATACTCGAGATATTCACGGACGCACAGCATTAATGCTTGCTGCAGTAAATGGACATGCCAACGCAATACGAACGTTAATAAAAAACAGAGATGATGTGCATGTAAGAACCCCACATGGTGTAACGTCCTTGATGTTAGCTGCCATGAATGGTCATGTTGATGTAATACAAGTCTTAATTCAAAATAAAGCAGATGTGCATACAAAAAATGATGACGGCTTTACAGCATTTATGTTTGCCTGTAAAGAAGGACAAGTTAAAGCTTTAGAAGTTCTTTTAGATAATAAAGCAGATATTCATGCTCGAGATAACATGGGAAGAACAGCCTTAATGTTAGCTGTACTTGAAAGTCATTTGGAAACTATAAAAGTTTTAGTGGAAAATAGGGCAAATATTAATGCAAAAAGCAAGCAAGGTTGGACAGCTTTAATGCTTGCAGCTGCGAAAGGAGATAAAGACATAATCGAAACCCTACTTAAAAGTAGAGCTGATATTCACGCTAAAAATTATGATGGAGTTACTGCTCTTATTATTGCTTGCGCTATGCAAACAAAAGAAATTGTTGAAGTATTTTTAAAAAATGGGGCTAGTATTAATGATAAAACTAAATATGGCGAAACACCTTTATCAGAAGCTAAGAAAAATCCCCATAAGGGAATTATACAAGTTCTTAAAAGGTATGGCGCAAAAGATGAAAATGATGCTAAGTAATTATATTGTAAATTAAATGATGTATAACTAATCTTGAAAGAATTGGTATAAATCAGCTTCACTTAGGGATTCTTTTTCCCTTACAGTAATATTTCCTTGATTATCCAAGAGAATAAAACGTTCTCCAAGGCGCATAGCCTGCTTAACCGAATGACAAACCATAAGACAATGAGTTGATTTAGCTATCTTTGCAATAACGCTTTCAATACATTCAGTAGTAGCAACATCAAGTGAAGCTGTAGGTTCATCAAGCAAAAGATAATCAGGCTTAAGCGCAATAGTACGTGCAAGGCATAACCTTTGCTGTTGTCCTCCTGACAGTTGACTTGCTGGCTTATGTAAGCGTTTACAAACATCATCCCAAAGTTCAACCCATTGCAAGACTTCCTTTAATCTATACTGTAGTTCATCCTTAGTTAACTTTTTATGAAATTGTAGCGGAAATAAAATATTTTGCTCAATGCTCATGGGCAGAATATGCGGTGTTTGAAATACCATTCCTACTTTTTGCCGTAAAATATTATGATTAAATAATAATGCTTTTTTTCCATAAGATTTAGCATCGTAAATAGGAACACGCTGACCATCAAAAAACAAATATACTTCTCCAGTAGTTTTACATTTTGCTTCATGCTCATTTAAGCGATTTATGGCTCTTAACAATGTGGTTTTACCGGTACCGGATCGCCCAAGTATGACATTTACTCCACCGGTTTCTAGTGTAAATGATACATTGCGCAAAGCATGTACATCCTGTAGTTGAACACTTAGATTTTTGATTTCTAAGCATAGCATATTAAACCTACTCCTTCTATTTAATAAGTATATGTTTATTTGTATAACGGTTTTGAACAAATTGCGCCAAATGAATAAGGCTTATAGATAATAAAAGCAAGACTAAGGTTGCTCCAAAAGCTTGTGATAACTCAGCTGCATTTTGATATTGTGCAGCTTTATAAAAAATATGAAAGGGTAAGGCTTCAAAGCGTTGTCCAAAACCCGAAGGAATACCAGCATTTATTACTGCTCCGGTAAGGATGATTACTGCTGTATCTTCGGCGGCTCTACCCATAGCCAAAATCACACCTCCAAAAATGCCACCGCTTGCTTGAGGTAAGAGTAGTTTTCTTAATAAACTATCTTGAGAAAAACCTAAAGAATATCCTGTTAGACGCAAGGATTGTGGTAAACTTTCTAAAGCATTGCGTGTTGCAACTATAATCACTGGCAAAATCAATAGAGCAAGACAGAAAGCTGAAAGTAATAACCCAGATGTGGCTTGAGGAAAAAAAGTGTTACGTAAAACAATAATGAGTAAAAGCCCAAAAAATCCCATAACTATTGATGGAATACCTGCCAATAAGTTTACCAATAATGAAAAATTCTTTTTTTCATATTCTGTAGCATATTCGGCAAGGTATATTCCAACTATAAGACCCGGAATAATAGCTATAGCTATGGTTAAAGCAAGTAAGGTAAACGTACCAACACATGCATACCAAATTCCATCCCACACCCTACTCTTACCTAAAATAGCTGCTAAGGCTTGAGTGTCTCCAAAAAATAAAGCTAAACTGAGAGAAGAAAAGCCCCTGTAGACTAAAAAAGCCATGAGCACTATAACGCAAGTAGCCATGAAATAAGTTGACGATTGGCACCAATATTGAAAAAGCTTTATCGAAATTGGTGCAAGCACACGAGCTTGAATAAATGATGCTTTTTGTTCAGTTTTTTGTAAAACACGCCTTAAGACTAAACTAGTAATAAGATTTATGATAAGTAGCCAAGCCGCTGCTAAAAAAAGTGAATTATAAGCTATGCCTCCGGCCTCCATAGCTGTGACCAAGGTCATATGCGCACTTAGGGTGCGTATACTTGAAAATAATGAGGCGGGAAATAATGGGGCATTACCTGCAAGCATAAGGGCAATAAGCGTATC
>CAYJDL010000038.1:8872-13250 GCA_964368885.1 uncultured Desulfovibrionaceae bacterium
TCCCCAAGAGCTCTGCCAAGTGCTAAAAGTCCGGCACTTAACACCCATCCCTTGCATGACGGTAAAACAATACAAACAAGAGTTTGCATAGAGGAAAAACCCATTGCTAGCATGCTTATTTCCACTTCTTTTGCTTTTTGGCGCAAAGCAGTTTGAAGCATAATAACCATGGTGGGTAAGATTAAAAGCGCAAGTACAATCATAGCTGTAAGCCAACTAAACCCTGAACCGCCTGCTAATTTGCGCACTATTGGAACAAGAAGAAAAATTGATGTAAAACCATAGACAACCGTGGGAATGGTAGTCATAAATTGTATAAGCTTTATAAAAAAATTTACCTTACCAGTATTTTTTTTCCATTGCACATAAAACGCTACACCAATAGCCCAAGGCCAAGCCAATAACAAAGAGCTTAAGGCTAAAGCAATTGAAGCGCATAGCATAGGCAAAATACCATAATAACCTAAGTCAGGTTGCCATTGCCATATAAGCACACGCCCAATATCTGCATGAAAAAAAACAGGTATTGCAAATGCTACAATCAACCCCCAAATACATAGGATTAAAAGCATTGTGAACCAAGAACAATATTTTAGCATAATTTATTTTTTTCTGGTGGAAACTTTTTGTGAACAAAAAGTTTCCACCCCTTAATATGGTTGGCCCCCTTCAAAAAAATTTTCATTAGAATCTTTCTAAAGAAACATTATTTTGTTTCAGGTAGTTAAAAAAGCAGATACTAAGCTTTGAATGTTTTATTTAAGCGGAATATAACCGCTTTTCATAATAAATGAATTAGCTTCAGGTGAAAGAATATAATCGACAAATGCCTTCGTCAAACCAGTAGGCTCACCCTTTGTATTCATATAAAGCAAACGTACAACAGGATAGACCATGTCTAATGCATTTTCTTGGGAGGCAGCAATATTATCTAATTTAAGTGCCTTAATACTAGCATCTAAATGTCCAATGCTTACATAGCCAAGGGCATTTTCATCTTGAGCAACAGCTGTTTTCATAGCTCCGTTTGAATTGATAACTATAGCTGATTTTATGACTTGACTTTTATCTAAGCCTTTAGAAACAAAACAATCTCTTGTTCCACTGCCATCCTCACGAGTGTAAAGGTTAATACTAGCATCCTTACCGCCTAAATCCTTCCAGTTAGTAATTTTTCCCTGAAAAATGTCTTTTAATTGACTTTTACTTAAGCCACTTATTTTTGAACTTGGGTGCACAACTGCTGCAACTCCATCTATGGCAAAAGGGAATGTTTTTAACTTATATTTTTGCTCTTCAGCAGGCTTTAAAGGACGCCCGGCATTACCAATTTGCACTAACCCTTTAGCAACTTGCTCAATACCAAGCCCTGACCCACCGCCAGCAATTGTAATAATCACCTCAGGGTATTTAGTCATAATTTCCCTAGCAGCAAGCTTCATTACCGGAATATGAGCAGTTCCACCAGCAATGTTTACGGTTCCTTTTAAATCTTTAAAATCATCTAATTTTAAAGCATTGGCAGCAAATAGCACTGTAGTAAAAGCACTAAGAAAAAATAAACAGATACAAATGATTTTAGCATAGGGTCTTAACATTGTCATCTCCTGTAGAAGTGAGTAGTAAAATACATAATAAGTAAATTTACCTTATAAAATAAAAAATTCGTACTTTATAGTACGAATTATCATGGGGTGGTCGACTCACTTCGACAGAATATTTATTACAATTATCCCTTGAATATACACCTGCCAAAGTTTAGGAACAACCTGTCCCCTCAACCTTCGGTCAAGTGAAAGAAGCAAAAAAAGAATATGATTCTAATAGTGTACAAACAGCGCAGTACGAAGAAAAATCTTCAGCATTACATTTTACACCCACACTGTGCCCATGTCCACAAACTTCTCTCATATGCTTAGGCTTACAAATATTTAAAAAAATGTCAACACTCTTTTTTCATCAATTTTTCAAAAGCTCAGCCAGCACGTAGAAAAGTTGGAAAACATATTGTCAAAGCTAAGCAAACATACTCTCATGCTCACAGCCGGGATAATGCTTCCACACTTGATCAAGTAAAGTTATGGCCGCTGCCCATCGCATATCAAAGGGCGATCTTTCTCGTATTAAACTAACAAAGTCAAAAGCTGTGCGACAACAACCACTTTGATAAACACTACCTACAAAACATTGTTTTTGCTCTTTAACCAAGGCAACAATCCATGACATAGCCGTTTCTACAGGACAATGGTTAGGGTCTAGTAAAGGTCGCTTACAAAGTTTTTGATGTATGCGTAAATAAAAATTAGCTTTTGCGCTATCGCCATATTGCAGAGCAGCTCCGGCACAGGCAGTAGCTAATATTTTTTTATATTCCAAAGGATCACTAGACTGAAATAAACAAGTGTCTGCTAATCTTAAAAGAGCATAAACTTTATTCTTGCAAGCTTCCTCCTGAATTTGCGTAGGATTTTCCTTAAAAATTAAAAAGATATTTTGTACCAACTCTAATGACTTCAGTTCATAAGAATACTCACGAAATGGCAAAACGTGCTCTTCTTGTTGAAAATTATAAAAACAGACAAGAAAGAAAGTAAAGTACGCAATGTCTTGGGCATACTTTTGCTCTCTCATTCCTTCGGTATAATTATCAAAAAGGGCATTACACATTTGCATAGCTCTATGTTGCGGCAAATGCTCTTTTTGCACTCGTTCCCATGCTTTGCGTCCCATAGTTTCACAAGCAGTCGGGTTTGATAAAAAGTAATCCATATGATTATGAAAATCTAAAAAGTTTTTATAAATCAAAATTTCTTCATCAGGCAAAAATAAAGTGCTTTGATCCTCTCCAACATTATTACTAATAATGCCTACACCGCAACTTGCTCCTTCCATTAAACGAAAATTAACTTCATTAGCAATGGATTCATTGGGTAAAATACATGTTTGAGAGTATAAATCCATCATTTGAGAAAACGACAAATCTTCTCTATGCTGTACATCATACTCTTGAAGCAAAATATGACAAAGTTGCTCTCTTTGAGGACGAGTGCCACTGGTACGCCCCACAAAGTTTATACTATGTTGCCTATCTTTATGTGCAATAAAAGGTCGTTCAATACCATGTTGCGGCAATCTTATTACCTGTGGATGCTGCCAATCCTTAGGCAAATACTCCAAAAAAGCTTTATGTGGTGTGAAAAAAACATCAAATAATTTAGCATAATATATCTGCCAAGCATAATGTAAATGCGTATCAATTCCCCAAAAAGCCGTTTGACAAGATAATTCATGAATATCATTGAAAAAAATCTTTTTTGCCAAGATTTCTTTGTGGATAAAAACATCAACTTCTATGTTTTGTGGTAAAAACTGCTTAAAAATACTTTTAGCACTATATGTTCCCGTATGTGGTAAATCTACGGTATAAACCGTATGCCCAAGATTACGTAAAGCTACATCTAAGCTATTATTCACTGAAACAATAACACTCATATTTTCCCATCCATTTGCAATGTTTAGCCAATCCTAACTCCATTCTATATGAATAAGTTATATGTTTTTCTTTAAAGTGGCAATAACTTTTAATGTAATTTTTTTAGTTTATAAAAGTCTAATAGGGTAATTTTTTCCCACCCTGAAAAACAAAACTCCTTAACTAAGCAAGGCACATTATTATATTTTTTTGTGAAAAATTGTTTTTTAAAACTTGGAATATATTTTGCTCATATAACTATAAGTTATAATCTTAATATAGATTATGCTTTGCATAAGCAATTTAAGAGGAAAAATTGTTGTCTTTGGCAATAATTTGAGGAGCTCACTATGCATATTATGAATACTTTATTAAATCACACTAATCCTGCAATATATAATCAATTGCCAAAAAGTAACGCTGAGAATAAATTCAGCACCGTAAATAATAATTTTGAAATTGTACAAGACTTAGCTAACAAAAATCAACTCTTTCAAATGCAAACCATGCATTATGTTGTTTTGTCAATTGGAAAAAGTAATCTTGCCAAACTATCTTTGATGATGAATTTACAAGACAATACTAATGCGCAAGAAACATCTTGTACAGAAAAGAAAGATACATTTCCTTTACAAACACACTTAAATTCTACGGCTTCAGAGAAGTTAAATGAAGACATTTTAGCAAAGCTGAAATCAGAAAAGAATATTCAATATGAAATTTATAAAATTAAGTCTCAAAGATTTACTGTTTATTTTAAAGAAGCCTTGGCAACAAACGGTCAAGACGTACAAAAAGCTATAGAACAAGCTAAGATACGCCTTAAGACCGAAACTGACTTGAGTGATGAAGAATTACTCAGTATAGTAAACGGGCTTGCCGTAGAATATGAGTGTGATAAAAGTT
>CAYJDL010000038.1:13260-15307 GCA_964368885.1 uncultured Desulfovibrionaceae bacterium
CTATGAAATAACACAATATGCACAAACTCTTGAGGATTCAATCAAAAAATCCTTTGTTCAATTAAGTTTTGAAATTTAAGATAACGTTGATTATTTTTTTTGAGGGGGATTGGAAACTTTTCCCCAAAAAAATAAATTCAGCGTTTCTTTTTTCTTTCAATTTGTATTATCTAAAAAATAAAATTATCTTCAATGGAATTTCTTGCATCTAATAGAAGTTATGGTATAAGGGGCAGATGCATTTGCACTTAAGGAAGCTCTGATTAAATCACTTTCCTGTGAAGAGAATGATATTTTATTTAAATTTTGAATTTAAAAAAAGATGTACACTTTTTCTCATCACTCTACTACATTATGTAAACAGTTTAAATAAAAGAATTTTTACAAGAAAAAAACTAATGAAAGTTTTTCTCATGGAAAAATAATAAATTAGCTTTTTTTAAAAACAATTGACTAATGTTTTACATGTAAAGGATATACTATGGCTTTACCCAAGGGTTTTCGTATTGGCACCGCTAATGCGCAATTTAGGCGTGCTCAACGTGATGATGTTGCAATTATGATTTCAGATATGCCTTGCGCTGTAACCGGAATTTTTACAACAAATGCCTTTAAGGCAGCTCCGGTATTAGAATGTCAACGAATTTTAGCTAATCCAAAGTGCGATGTGCGTGCAGTTTTAGTCAATTCCGGTCAAGCCAATGCTTGCACAGGAGATGAAGGTTTAAAAAACTGCAAGAAAACATTGTCACTTATGGGAGACGCCTTAGGAATTGACGCTGATTCTATTTTGCCTATGTCAACAGGTATTATTGGTAATCATTTAATCATGGATCTATGGCCTAACGCTGTACATATGCTTAAAGACAGTCTTGGCAGTAAGGATGAAGAACATTTTACAAAGGCAATGATGACCACAGATGCCTTCCCTAAATTTGCAGAAAGAGATGTTCAACTTAGCAATGGCTTAATACATATTACAGGCATGGCAAAGGGTGCGGGGATGATTTGTCCTAATATGGCAACAATGCTAGCTGTTGTTGCTTGCGATGTCGGAATTGAACAAGAAGTCTGGGGAAAAATATTTATCGATGCTGTTAATGTAACTTTTAACAGAGTTACTGTAGATGGAGACACTTCCACTAACGATACGGTTCTTGGTTTTGCAAATGGAGCGTCAGATGTTATAGTTGATGCGCAAAATATTGATGATATACAAACTTTACGTCTAGCTTTAGAAGATATTTTAAGTGAACTTGCTTATATGTTAGTGCGTGATGGTGAAGGTTCAACAAAGGTTATTCGCATTGAAGTTGAAGGTGCCAAAAGTAATTTTGATGCTGAAAAAGTTGCGCGTACTGTTGGTAATTCACAGTTAGTAAAAACGGCTATGTATGGGCGTGATGCCAATTGGGGCAGAATTATTGCCGCTGTTGGGCGTAGTGGAGCCGACTTTAACCCTAATGATGTGCATATGTTTTTATGCAATATAGAGCTTTTTAAATTTGGACAGCCTACAGCTGGAAATCATGATACAATATTAGATGAACTTTTAAGAGGCACTGATGTAACCATTAGAATAAGCCTTGGTGATGGAGAAGGACATTATACTCTGCTTGCGTCAGATTTATCCCATGACTATGTTACCTGCAATGCAGATTATCGCACATAACATGCTGTTGAAAAAGTGTAATCTATTTTGTCAGGCTTTTTTTTATAAATTGATAAATTCAAATTAAGTTTTGCAGTACTGTTTTTTCTTTCAACTTAGGTGTAAAATGATATAAGTAAGACATTTACGTGAAATAAAAATATAGGTGTTTGGAAAATACATTTACATCAGTAATATTTATAATTATAGAAATAGAACAAAATATGAGGTAAATATGTCAAGATGTGTTAAACCTTTCCTTATCGTATTTATGTTGACTTTATTTTGTCCAAAGGCTTGGGCTGCTCAAACAGTTTTGCAAGGAACTGATGTTTATGATAATCCAAGCAATGCTCAAATACCTTCTGTTCCGGATCAGGCAATTCCATCTCAAGG
>CAYJDL010000039.1:0-1247 GCA_964368885.1 uncultured Desulfovibrionaceae bacterium
TAGATAAATTTCAAAGACAAATCACAAAAATTCGCAATTTGACGACACTATCTAGGTAAACACTGATTAAACCTTTTTTTTGAGAGGGGAAGGGAAACTTTTCCCCAAAGAAAAAAAGAATAAATCAACATTTCCTTAAAGCTTTTTAACTATGTACAAAGTTTTTCTTCAATATTATTATCAACTTGAACATTAAAGCTTAAAAAAACTTTATCAATACGCACCGTTCCAAGTGCCGCACCTCGCATGGGTTTTACATGGCGCACTTCAGCACATAAAATTTGCGCAGTAGGGCTATCTTTCTGCCAGCTTTTAATTGCTGCAAGATTAGCTGCTTCTTGTAAGGTACGTTCAGGAATTTCTTGTCCGGAAAATTGTCTCCGAATAACACAATGTGAACCAGGACCACCTTCTACATGAAGCCAAATATCCTTTGCCGCCGCCGCTCTAAGTACGGCACCATTGCCTTTAGCATCTTTTCCACGCAAAATAATCAAACCATCACTACTTTTAAAAGCTTGAATCCCTTTAGGCCAAGTGCCTAGTGATTGCTTGGTAAGATTATTTTTTTTGCTAGATTTTAATACTATTGGAGCTGAAGCACTTCCAAATTCAGCCCTTTGTTTAGCCACTTGTAACTGTTCCTGCAATTGTCCACGGCGTATTTGCAAATACTCAAGACCTCTTCGCCCACGTCCGGCTTTGTGAAATAATGCTTGCATATTTTCACGCACGCTTAATTTAGGATCCAATGTAATGATAGGATGTTCAGGATTATCAGTTACAATTTTTTTCTCTTTGACTTTAGCTGGATACTGCCAAATAATACCTTGCAATATCAGGGCAATTTCCTGAGCTTTGGACATTTGAATCAGACGACTTTCATCCTCACTTAATTTTTCCAAAAGCTTTTCTAAACGAGAAACTTCTCTTTTATGCGGTAAGTTGGTCTTGTGTCTAATTTTTTCCGCACCTACACCCAGGACTAAGGTGTCACCAACATAGGACGTGGCTTGAATGGGATCTTCATAGATTTTTTCATGAACATTGTCCGCTAAAAGCAAGGGCCATGCACTAATTTGCATGGAACTTCCTATTTTATCATCTAAGCTTGAAGGTGTATCCTGTTCATAGACATAAAGATCTCCACCGCCAACTTCTAAATCCTGAAGCAAGGCTTGGGCATCTAAGGGATGTAAAGTGGATATAGTACGTCGTAATGAAGGGCTTAACACCGGCCATTGACG
>CAYJDL010000039.1:1257-15145 GCA_964368885.1 uncultured Desulfovibrionaceae bacterium
ATATATATTGGATTTGGCCACGAGAGTTCGTTTTCAGCATAATCTAAAGAAGGTGACTTATCAAGCACAAGTTCAATACCCGCACGCAAGTCCAGTACTAGCCATGTCTGTAAGGATGGTTGTAAAGAATCAGGATTATGAGTATGAAAAAGTAAATAAAGACGTCTACCTACCCAATTAACAGCGCAAGAAGCTATGCGCCGCCCACTGCAATATTTTCGCCAGCGCATGACGATAGCAGAAGGCGGAGCATCTGCAGTTGGACGTTCTTTAGCCAAGTAACAAAAAGCATCTTTACGTCCTACCTTAAAAACGAAATGCTTTTTGCCCGCACCTCCATAAAATGTAAAGACATTGGATTTTTTCAAGCCTAGCTCCCAAGAGCATAGGAGTTAAGGCATCACAAAAACGGCGAAAGACGTGTACGTCCACAATTTTCTCACATAAAAGAAATGTCTAAGAATAGTTAAAATACTTTAACACCGTATTTTAACAAGATTAATCATTACGCAAATGTTCGTCAGCTTCTTGCTTACTTTTGCAAGCTATGCATAGTTTTGTTACAGGACGAGCATTTAAGCGAGGTACACCTATATCTTCACCGCAATCTTCACACTCGCCAAAAGTACCATCTTCAATGCGCTGTAAAGCACCTTGGATTTTACGAATAAGACGGCGTTCACGATCACGAATACGTAATGTAAAGGCTCGATCCGATTCTGCTGTTGCTCTATCAGCAGGGTCAGCAAATACTTCACTACTATCAGTTAATTCTTCAATTGTGGAATCGCCTTTACTTTGAGCCTCTTCCAGCATTAGGGTCAATTTTTCTCGAAAGTAATCTATATCTTTCTGTTCCATTTTATCCTCCGAAAACATAACAATAAATATTGTTTTTATTAAGCAGTTGATAATACTGTCCATTATGAAGGTTGAAAGTAAGTAAGTTATTCTTAACCCTTCACTTTTGCAGAATTTCCAACTATGAGGAAATAATATTGTAATGCCATTTGTCAATTACAATAATAGCTAGTCAGATTAAAAACCTGCCATGGTATTTTCAACATTCTTAAATTTGTTTATAAAGTCCTTCAAGATATTCATTTTACTAAGTCATTATAAAGATGTAAAGCTTTTTCATGGTTTTCTTTTAAAAAGTCGAAAAAAACAATTAAAAATCCAATTTTAAACAGGACGAATACTTCCTATTTAAAATTGGATTTAAAATTACACTTAAAAACTATGTTTAAATAATACAATTAACCATATAGTCGTTGTGCACTCACCATCGAAATATTATTGGCAGTCAGCGCTTCTACTGCTTTTTCAACCTTATCAAAGCGGAAAATAATAGTAGCATTACTGGTATCTTTTTGCACAAAATTATACATATATTCCACGTTAATATTTTTTTGGGCTAAAATATCTAAAATATTATGCAATCCACCCGGTTTGTCTTCAACTTCAACTGCTACAACGGCAGTGCGTCCAGTTGTAAAACCTTTTTCTTTAAGGATGTTTTTGGCTTTATCATGGTCATTGACAATAATACGCAAAATTCCAAAGTCAGATGTGTCGGCCAAAGATAGAGCTCTAATACTAATATCAGCCTCGCTTAAGGCTCGTGTCACTTCAGCTAGTCGTCCTGCTTTATTTTCTAAAAAAATTGATATTTGCTCTGCTACCATGCGTAATTCTCCTGTGACGATAAGATCTAATTTGCGTATCTATTTATTACATATTACACAATTAACTAAAAAAACTCAAAATAACCCAATAAGTGGAGTTGACTTAGCTTGTCATGATTAATCTTTTAATGCATCAAGCTTTTTTATCTTCATTATTCTTATCTTTAGGGGTAATATCAACTTCATCAGGCTCTGTTGAGGCACGCTTAAAGTTGCGAATGGCCTTTCCAAGTCCATTGCCAATTTCAGGTAGTTTAGGTGCTCCAAAGACCACCAAGGCAACAACTAAAATAAATAAAATTTCTTGCATTCCGAAGCCAAACATACAACCTCCAAGTAAATCAATATTAGTAACTTTACGCTGTATTAAGTTTAAGGTCAAGTCTTAGCTTTACAGTCGGTAGAGAAAACTAAAAAAACATATATGATAAAATTCTAATTAAACATTTTTTGCTGCTAATACTTACCACCATTTTATAGGATAGACTTTTCTTCCGGTAGCATAGCTTAGCATAATACCTATACTAACAACAATTAATGCACCTGCAAGACATGGGGTAACTGCGTATAAATACCCTAAATTTTTGATTGAATCATCACCTACCACGGCTAATAAAGCTGAAGCTCCGCCCGGTGGGTGCAGTGTTTTTGTTAAAGTCATAAGTAAAATTGCTAAAGAAACAGAGGTACATGCAGCTAATGTAGGCATAAACCCTAAAAAAATTTGACAAGTAACTCCGGCAATAGCAGAAACAAATTGTCCACCTATGACATTTCTTGGCTGAGCTAAAGGGCTTTGAGGTGCGCCAAAAACAAGCACTGAGGATGCACCAAAAGATGCCATAAGAAATTCAATATTTTGGGCAGCAAAAAAATAATCATCTAGCAAAACAATACATAATAAACACATTGAAGAGCCAACCCATGCCCAAAATGAATCAGTAATTTTTTGATGCTCTAATAAAAATTTCTTATATATAAATCTATAGTCCATAGTAACTTTTCAAATAAATTTTCAAATAAAATATTGCTTAATTATTTTTTTCATAATTCTACATGCGCTCACAAATTTAAAGCAAAAAGAAAATCATTTGTAAGTTTCAGACTAGAGAAAAAATTAAACTAGAATTTTCTTGTAGCTACGTTATAACATGCTAATCACTTCATCTTTTAACTCTTTAGCAAGTTCTGAATCAAAGTCTTCAAGAGCCTGCTTCAACCGCCTTAAAGTATTTCCGACCTTAGTTTTGTCTAAACGTTCGCTAAAATAGTTAACAAGGTCAACAGCGTGACCCCAGTCATTTTCCATATGATTGATTGATAAGTTAAATACACGCTTGGCATGTTCTCTTTCAGCTAAATTTAGGCAATCTGCTATTTCATCAATAGCTTCTGACTCTTCTTGACTGGCTGCGCTTAGACCAAGGTTGTCACTAATTGCCGCTACAGCATCACTTAACCTTACAACAAGGGTTCGTAAATGAGGTGCTGTCATGTTTGGAGCAAGAGCAATTGCTTTTTCAAGTGCCTCAGCAGCATTAGCTAAAGCTTCAGCACCAAGGTTAGCCGCAATGCCTTTAACAGTGTGAGCATGGCGAATAGCTGTTTCAAAATCATTTTGTTGAATACAGTTACTAATATCTTGGTTAATATCAGCATACCTTGTAGCAAACTTACGCAGTAAAGAAATGTAGAGAGTCTCATTTCCCCCAACAGTTGCTAAACCACTGCTAAGGTTAAAACCTTCCATGCAATCAGGTAGCTTTTCTTTGCGAGTGATGGTAATTTCTTTATCGTCAACTTCTTTTTTTGCAGCTGTTGCTCCGGCCGGAAGCCATGTATTCATAGTGGCAAAAAGTGCCATAGGTTCTAAAGGCTTAGTTAGGTGAGCATTCATGCCAACCGCAATCGATATCTCTTTATCATCAGCCATACTGTGAGCTGTCATAGCAATAATAGGCATTTTATGTCCGGCAGCTCGAATATTTTTCGTTGCTTCAAGACCATCCATGACAGGCATTTGAATATCCATAAGTATCAAGCCATATGGAGTTTTTTCCACAGCGTCTACAGCTTCTTGACCATTGTTGGCAATATCTACCACATATTGGGCAGAAGTTAAAACTTCATAGGCAATTTCTTGATTTATTTCATTGTCTTCTACTAAAAGAATACGCACAGGACCATCGCTTGCACTTTGCTCAGGAATTGCTAAAGCAGCTTCCTCTTCTTGCATTATTTCAAGTACATCTTGTAAGGTAAATTCATAAGTCATGGAGTTAGCTGGCGTTTGAATAAATGACTTAAAGCCTGATTCTGTTGCAAGCTTATCTACGTCATCAAGGAAGTAATCAGACATTAAAACTAAACCAGCTGGCGAGTTGCGTTTTTCCATACTATTGATATATTGACCAATCTCAATACCGTCCATATCAGGCATTTGCCAAGTTATAAGAATAAAATGAAATGGACTATCTGTTCTATCGGCTTCGGCAATACGCTTTAAAGCCTCTTCCCCATGATGAGAGGTTTCTGCTTCCATGCCAAAACTCATTAAAATAGGCGCAAGGGCTTGAGTGCGCAAAACATCATGATCGATGATTAAAGCTTTATAGCCATTGAGTGGATTATCGCTATGAGTAATATTATCAACTTCGGCAGTAGGTAATGGCAAAGTTACAGTAAAAATACAGCCGGGATTTTCTTCATCGGTAGTGTTTTGCTGAATGCTTATTTTCCCATTCATGCGTAGTACAAGCTGCTTGCAGGTAGCAAGCCCAAGACCTGCACCACCAAAAATGCGAGTATGAGAATTATCAATTTGCATAAACGGCTCAAAGACTTTTTCTCGCCACTCTTCAGCTATACCTATCCCTGTGTCGGCAATTAGAAATCGTACCAATTCATCATCTTCGTCCATTTCAACATGTATATGAACATAGCCGCCTTTTGAAGTAAATTTTACGGCATTTAATGCAATATTAAGAATAATTTGCGAAATTCGTATAGAATCGCCTACAAGCATTTTAGGTACATCATCTGTGCAAGTAAAAGAAAATTGAATACCTTTTTCTTGACAACGTAAGGATATAGTTTGGCTTAAGTTATCAAGAAGCACTTGCATGTTAAAAGGCAAGCTTTGCAGTTCTACTGAGCTATCTTCTACTCCCGTATAATCTAAAATACTTTGAAAGGTTTGAAGCAAGTTTTCAGCAGAAGAAATAATTGTGTCAAGATATTTGCGTTGCTTATCTTCAAGCCTTGTTTGTTGAAAAAGAAATCCCAGTCCAATAATAGCGTTAATTGGGGTACGCACTTCATGACTGATTTTTGTTAAAAAGGTATCTTGCATCTTTTGACCTACCCTTACTTATTGTAAAACTCGATAACACACAGGAGGAGCTTTAAGTATTTGTTCTTCCATTACACCTTTTAATGCTAATTGCATTGAAATGGACTTTGCTTCATGTGTCATAAAAATAAGCGGAACACTACCTTGTTCTTCAGGTTTTTGAATTACTTGTGCTATGCTAATATCTTGCGCTGCCAATATTCCGGAAATATCACGTAATACCCCAGAAGAATCATTTACCATAAAGCGTAAATAGTAGGGTGAAATAGATTCATTAGGGTGTAAGATTTGCGCACGATCTAAAACTTGGTTAATAAAACCAGTATTGTTGGGTGTGGTATTTCGAGCAATGGTAATTAAATCACCAATTACAGATGACGCTGTGGGCATATCGCCTGCACCACGTCCATGCAAAAAGAGCGAACCCACTGCATTGCCTTCAACACGCACTGCATTGTAAGCACCCCCTACACTAGACATTAAAAAGCGATGATGAATAAGGGTTGGGAATATTCCGGCTTCAATGGTGTCATTAATAAGCCTTGCCTGAGCCAATAGCTTAATGCGATAGCCAAATTCTCTGGCAATAGCAATATCTAATTGGTTCATATTTCTTATGCCAAAAATAGGCATTTCAGTATAGGGATATTCAACGCCATAAGCTAAACGTATAAGCAGTACAAGTTTATGAGCTGCATCAAAACCGTCTATGTCAAGTGTTGGATCTGCCTCCGCATAACCAAGTTCTGTTGCCTGTTGTAAAGCTGTCGCAAAATCTAAGCCTTCTGTCGACATTTGTGAAAGAATATAGTTGCTTGTTCCATTTAAAATGCCTATTAAAGAGCTAATGTTATTACCAGCCAGACTTTCTTTTAAGGTTTGCACAATGGGTATTGCACCCGTCACGCTAGCTTCATAAAGTAACCATAACCCCTTTTCTTTAGCTTTTTGAAAAAGATTGGTACTAGCTTCGGCAAGCAAGGCTTTATTGGCTGTTATAACATGTTTACCCATGTCAAAGGCTCTGGAAATTAGAGCGTTGGCACTTTCAATGCCACCCATAAGCTCAATGATAACCTCAATTTCAGGGTCATCAGTAAGGGAGTATATATCATATACAAAGCTAGCAGTAGAGGGTAAGGCACAAGGACGAGGTTTATTTTTATCTCGTATTAAAACACTTTTGATAATTATGGGTCGTCCAATACGTTGCTCAATTAATTTGGAGCTTTCAGCAAGAGTGCGAATGACTCCGCTTCCAACAGTGCCAAAGCCTGCAATACCAATTATAAGAGGGGTGGAGTTTTGCATAGTTAACTTCATGGTTTAAAATTTTATGTAGTTGCCATAGTTTGCAAGTTGTTATTAAGGGTAAAGAATTTAACATGATAACAATACTAGTTTCAAGTTAAAGATTTCTATTACACTTTTTTCTTTCTTTCGTAAATACTTTAAATGCCTTTTTGAAAGTTTTATTTTGCTCTGTTTAACAGTTTATAATTCTAGGAAAAATTATTTATTAATAGAATGCGCTTACAATAGGTCAATAAGTAATTTCTTGACATAGTATAGCAAAATGCTACTATCTAAATGGGTTTAATATTAGTATTATCATTGTATAGTTTTATATTTTTATTATATTAACTTCGTTGCATTTAGCAAAAGCTCATAATAGTTAATTTTTATGCGTGTCCATTACTTTATTGCACTGCATCTTTTCGTGTTTGTAAGGAAATATTCATGACTAAAACTTCGGTTGCATATAACTCCTCCTTAATGCAAAATAATCAAAAGTATTTTGATTCTAAATATTTAGACCTTTTTGACCGTGTTTCGACTTTGCTTTTTGCTGCAAATAAGGAAGAAAGTTTTTTGCAAGAAGTATTAGAAGATATAGGTCGCACATGTGAGGTGAGCAGGGTATATATTCTTTATCGATTTGATGAATATTATTGGAGAAACACCTATGAATGGGTAGCACAAGGCATAAGTGCCCAAATAGATTTATTACAAAAAATTGATATGCGTCAATTGGAAGATGGCAGTTTGCTACATATTCTAAAAAGTGGTGAACCCTTTGTTTGTGATGATACATCTTTGCTTGAAGACTGTACGCAAAAGGAATTTTTAATAAAGCAAGATATAATATCCTTAGCCTGTGTTCCGCTTTATTATGATGGTGAAGTTATAGGAGTGTTTGGTGTTGACAAATGCCATTCAAATAAAAATTCTAACTGGTCTGAAAGCATTCTTGATACCATAGTTGCTCTTGGCGTTTTTCTCAATTGTGCATATTGATACTACGAAAATCACCAATTACTCCTAAGACAAAGAGAGCAATTGCGTAATCTTTTTAACGTCATGCCAATGCCTATCTATATATCAAACATGAAAAATTATTCTGTTTTATTCTGCAATAAGGCAATTTCTGATAACTTTGATGTAAGTAATATAGCAAAAAAAACATGCCATAAAATATTTCAAAATTTAGACGAACCGTGTTCTTTTTGCTCAAACCCTTATCTTTTAAAAGATGGCACTCCATATATATGGCATCACCATAACCCAGTTTTAAATATGGATTTTCAAGTTGTGGATAGTTGTATTACTTGGGAAAAAAATGAAAATGTCCGCTTTTCTTTAGCTCTTGATATTACAGATTCGTTGCGCTTGCAGCGTGAACATGTACTTGAACAGGAAGCAAATATAATTAAGGGACATTTTATTGCCAACATGAGCCATGAATTACGCACCCCTTTGAATGGTATTGTAGGTCTAACGCATTTGGCAGAACAAGCAAATCAAGATGCAGTTGTCGGTGATTTTTTAAAAAAAATAAAATTTTCTTCGGATAATCTACTTAACGTCATTAATAAAACCTTAGACTTATCAGAGATTAGCGATGATCATATTCAGGTTGAATCTCGAGTGTTTAGATTGTCTGAGGTTTTAAATGGTGTGCAAGCCATATTACAAATAGCAGCAGACAAAAAGAAATTAAACTTAGAGCTTTCGCTAAATAAGTATCTTCCGGACCTTTTGGTCGGAGATTCTCTACGTTTATCGCAGATTATGCTTAACCTTGTAAATAATGCCATTAAATTTACCATACAAGGTCAAGTTTGCCTTACTTTATCACGATGTGAACCTTTACAATCAAACGAGCTTCACTCCGAGCATAATTATGTATGGATACTTCTTGAAGTAAGTGATACCGGCATTGGCATTTCACCAGATAAGCTACATACTCTTTTTACTGAATTTACTCAAGCAGATAAATCCATAACAAGGCAATTTGGCGGTACCGGACTTGGTTTAAGCATTGTAAAACGTTTTGTAGAACTTATGGGTGGTGAGCTTAGTGTTAAAAGTGAGCTTGGTAAAGGTAGTATTTTTTCCTGTAAAATACCTTTCATAATTGCAGATGATGCTACGTTAATGCAAGAAGCAAATTTAGAACAAAATAATAAAACTGAAAATAATTTTGATATTTCAGAGCTAAACGTGTTAGTTGTTGAGGATAACGATATTAATGCTCTTATTGCTAAAGAAGTTCTTGAGAGTTTTAAATGCAGGGTTGAATTGGCAGAAAATGGATTAGAAGCATTAAAAGCTTTAGAAGTAAAGACTTATGACATAGTGCTTATGGATATTCAAATGCCCATTTTAGACGGTCTTGAAGTGACACAAAGGCTTCGAGCTGATAGTCGTTTTGATAAAATGCCTATAGTGGCTATGTCCGCTCACGCTATGAATCAAGACTTTGAAAAAAGCATTGCAGTTGGGATGCAAGATCACATATCTAAGCCTTTTGATCCAGAAAATTTGCGCCGCATTATTTATCATTACTCAAGAAAGGATTTTACTTACTCACGACCGTCTAATTAATCTTAAAATCATAAAAGTGCTACTTCAAAATATTGAGAAAAAAAATGAATTTTACCAAAAATCAACCTATGCAACAAAATAAGCTTAGAAATTTATTTTTAGAAGTTTCAAGAGATATGATGACTTTTCCGGATGCAGAGGTTTTTTTTGAAAAAACCTTAATTAATATTGGAAAATTACTTGAAGCAAAGCATGTTTTTATGGCTGAATGCAATGCTGAATCATGGTTTTTTACTCACACTTGGTCTGTGCCGCAGGCACACTCACTATCTAGTTTAGTTCAAGGCGTTGACTTTAGTGATTTTGCAAGCCTTGATGATGTTGGATTTACGCCAAATAATGTTAAAATTTTTAACATTTTCGATGAAGGTTGTAACGCATTTGACAAGTGTCTGTTAGAGGCTATGAACTTAGTATGCTTTATGGCCATACCTTTTTTTGAAGATGGTACATGCACAGGATTTTGGGGTATTGATTGTTGTCAAGTAAAGCAGGAATACTTTGAGCAATGTCTTAAAGATATAGAGACTTTAAGTTATTTATTGCAAGGAGTTAGGCGTCATTTTCAAACTAGACGTATAGCAATAGAACATGAAAAAAGTGTTCAGAAAATTTTAGATATATTCCCCGTACCTGTTTATATTATTGGAGCTAGTACTTTTGAGTTTCTTTTATACAATAAAGCATTTAATGATTTTATCGGCGATGAGCGACTTTTAAAAACAAAGTGTTACCAAGTCTTACACAACTTTACTGAACCATGTTCTTTTTGTAATCTTGGAAAGAACTTAGAAGTTGGTGTTCCCATTGTTTGGTCACAACATAATAACAAATACAGTAAAGATGTTACCATAATTGAAAGTCGTATCTTATGGGGTAATGTAGAAAAGGCTCATGCAGTTGTGCTTATTGATATTAGCGATTCTTTAGCTTTGCAGAAAGAACAAGTATTGGAACGAGAAATTTTTCAAGCTAAGGCTCGTTTTTTGGCTAGTATGAGTCATGAGTTGCGTACCCCTGTTAACGGTATTGAGGGCATGGTAAACTTGGCAGAAAAAAAGAATACTAACCCTGTTGTAGCAAATTATTTGTCCAAGATATATTTTTCAGCACGCTCATTACTTAATGTCATTAATAATATTTTAGATTATTCTAAAATTGAAGCTGATAAGATGGAATTGGAAGTAGTGCCTTTTCAGGTTCATGATGCTTTTGAAAAAGTAGCCAATGTTTTTACACAAGAAGCTTTAGATAAAAAATTACAAAATAGCTTTCAAATAGCTGAAAATGTACCAAAAATTATATTGGGTGACTCTTTACGAATAATGCAAATTGTACAGAACCTTATTAATAATGCCTTGAAGTTTACAGAGAAAGGCAGCGTGACTGTGCAGTGTAATTGGCAATATACAAATGATTCTAGTAATATAACGGACGGCAAGTTAATTATTATCGTAAGTGATACAGGGATTGGCATTGCACAAGAAAAAATGAAGCTCTTATTTGACCTTTTTTACCTTGGGGATGAATCCTTTAGCCGCAAATATGGCGGAACAGGAATTGGTTTGCCCGTAACACAAGGACTTGTACGCCTTATGAACGGACAAATTTCTGTGGAAAGCGAAGTTGGCAAAGGTACGACTTTTACTTGTCATTTACCATTGACAGTAGTAGAAAAAGATTGCAATTCTTTTAAACATGTAAGTACCAGTGAATATTGTCAAGATATATCGGCAACAAGAATTGTCTTAGCTGAAGATAATGAAATTAATGTCATTATTGCACAAGAAGTATTAAACGATTTTGGGTGTACAGTTGATGTTGCTAGTAATGGATTTGAGGTTTTAGAATTGTTATCAAAAAAAACGTATGACATTGTGCTTATGGATATGGAAATGCCGCACATGAATGGTTTTGAAGCTACAAAAAAAATACGCCTCGACCCCAAACATACTAAGTTACCAATTATCGCTATGTCTGCGCATAGTATTCAGGATATGAAAAAAATGTTTTTAAATGAAGGAATTAATGATTATATCTCAAAACCCTTTGATTCTGAATTTTTGCGCTCAGTTATATATAAACATGTTCGTAATAATTAAAATAACAATTTTGGTATTGTATATATAGCTTGCATGGAAAATATTATGGATGACAACCCTTTAGATGAACCTACAAACCAAGTAGAAATTATAGTCTCTGTTGAACGTATTGTTTTTCATAATGCAGAAAATGGATATACTGTATTGCGAGCTTTGCCAGAGAAGGCAAAAGATATACTTACGATAGTTGGGCATTTGTATGAACCACAAGTTGGTGTACAATTGAAAGTTTTAGGTCAATGGGTTAACAATGCTCGCTTTGGTCGTCAACTGCAAATGCAAAGTTTTGAGGAAGTTATACCAGCTTCGACTGAAGGTATACGCCTTTACTTAGGCTCCGGCTTGCTTAAGGGTGTAGGTTCGGTTATGGCGGGTCGCATCGTAAAAGCTTTTGGCGTTGACACTATTAAGACTTTAGATGAAAACCCCGAGGCACTTCTTAAAGTTAAAGGCATAAGTAAAAATAAATTTCAAGCCATTATGCAAGGCTGGGCAGAGCACAGAGGCATACGAGAGCTAATGATGTTTTTGCAACCGCATGGTATAACAGCTAATTATGCCATTCGCATTTATAAACACTATGGTCCACAAGCGTTGGAAATTATAAAAGAAAATCCATATCGCATGGCTATGGACATAAGAGGAATTGGCTTTGTTTCAGCTGACAAAACCGCACAAAAATTAGGCTTTACCTTAGATAACCCCTTAAGAGCGGAAGCTGGCTTGCTTTATACCTTGGCTAAATGCACTGATGATGGGCATGTTTATATGCCTCAAGATAAATTATTGCATATGACCTGCGAAGCTCTTGAAATACCAACTGAAATGGTTGAAGTAGGCCTTGAAAGTATTCAAACTCAAGAACGTGTTGTTTGCGAGGATATGGAAGATGAATTAGGGGTTTTTATTTCACGTTATCATCATTATGAAAGTAAAATTGCTTTTTATTTAAATCGATTATTACACTCTCCTAAATCTGTGCGTTTTGAGAATTCAAAGGATTTAATGCAAAATGTGCTAAAATCAATTCCTATTTCTCTTGCGGAAGAGCAAAAAGAAGCTATTTATACTGCAACCCAATCTAAAGTTATGGTTTTAACCGGAGGTCCTGGAACCGGAAAAACCACCATTGTTAATGCCATTATTCAACTTTTTAATTGTGTTAAAGCTAAAATTCTCTTGGCAGCTCCAACTGGCAGAGCAGCTAAGCGCATGGCCGAAGCATGTAAACGTGAATCAAAGACTATTCACCGATTGCTTGAATATAATCCGGGTGAAGATGGCTTTATGCGTAATGAAGATAACCCTTTAGCATGTTCATTGTTAATTGTGGATGAAGCATCCATGATGGACACCATGTTATTTTACCATTTGTTAAAAGCAACACCCCTTGGAACTACTTTGATTTTTGTTGGTGATGTTCACCAACTACCATCAGTTGGGCCTGGTAATGTGCTAAAAGATATTATTGCCTCTCAAAGCATGCCCGTGGTGGAACTTACTGAAATATTTCGTCAATCATCTCAAAGCGAAATTATTCGCAATGCACATCTTATTAATCATGGGCAAGTACCAAATCTACATTCAAATAAAGAGCATCTAACTGATTTTTACTTTATTCAGCAAAATGACCCTGAAAAAGCTGCAGCCATGGTGGTTGACCTTGTTAAAAATCATATTCCTCGGCGTTTTTCCTTTCACAGTTCAGAAGATATTCAGGTACTTACACCCATGCATAAAGGTGCTGTAGGTGCTGAAAATATGAATAAACTCTTGCAAACAGCCCTTATCAACAATAAAGAACACAAAATACAAAGAGGTGAAAAAACATTTTATTTGCATGATAAAGTTATGCAAATACGCAATAACTATGATAAGGATGTTTTTAATGGCGATATTGGACGTATTATCTTGATGGACGTTAAAGAACGCAAACTTACAATACGATATGATGAGCGCAATGTTCTTTATGACTATGACCAATTAGACGAAATTATTCCGGCATACGCAATTTCCATACACAAATCCCAAGGTTCTGAATATCCGGCAGTGGTTATTCCCATTATGACGCAACATTATATGCTTTTACAGCGTAACCTTATTTATACAGCTGTAACCAGAGGCAAACAACTAGTTGTATTAGTAGGAGAAAGCAAAGCTTTACGCATGGCTGTTGGTAATAATCGTACGCAAAAACGCTATACTAGGCTTTGTGCAAGACTAAAAGTTGTTGATTAATACTTTATTCTTGGGAAAAACTCTCATATCTACAATTAAAATAATTTTAAATGAAAAGAAATATATGCAAAGTAAAATTTATGCCTTAAATAATTTAGAAATAGTTTTTCTCAAAAGTCGCTTTCCCGAAAATGTTGGAATGCTTGCCAGAGCCTGTGCCAATATGGGAGCCGGCGGCATCACTCTTGTACAGCCAGAGCTATGGAATGCTGAAAAAGCTCGCCCTCTTGCTACTTCCAAGGCTAATTATCTTTTAGAGAATATTAAAATAAACTCCTCATTATCCAAGGCTCTTGCACCCTATTCATTAGTTGTAGGTACAACTGCCCGTACCGGAGGTTGGCGAAAACAGCTCTTGCATCCAAGTAAGGTGGCTCAAGAAATAGTTGAAGTGCTCAAAGAAGGCGATAAGGTGGCCTTACTGCTTGGACCTGAAGATAAAGGTTTAAATAATGAGGAAATTGAATATTGTCACCGACTTGTAACGATTCCAACAGCAATAGCCAGTTCACTTAACGTAGCCCAAGCTGGACTTATACTACTTTACGAATGCTTTAATGCAGCTCATATTGCAGACGAAAACAAAGCTTTACCTTCGGATGTTGCGCATAAACGTATTT
>CAYJDL010000040.1:0-4462 GCA_964368885.1 uncultured Desulfovibrionaceae bacterium
TTACGCAGTATGCATGCCATGAAGACAGGTGCTTTAATTCAAGCTAGTTGCGTATGCGGTGCCTTGCTTGCTGGTGCAGATTTAAAGCTCATTCACTCGCTTGAAAAATATGGTGCCGCCCTTGGTACGGCCTTTCAAATTGCTGATGATATACTTGATGTTATCTCTGATACTGAAACTTTGGGCAAACCTGCTGGTAGTGATAGCGAACAAGGAAAAAATACTTATCCTTCACTGGTAGGTCTTGAAAAAAGCCGAGAATTAGCTCTTGAGCAACAAAACATTGCACTAGCTAGTTTAGAGGGTATTGATAATGGAGAAGCTGCATTTTTGCGTGGACTTGCTAGTTATGTTGTTGCACGATCTGCATAAACTAGAGCTACTTTTTTTTAATAGTTAATTTAATAAATTTTTATTTAGAAAAACTCCAATGAAAGTTTATCTTTAAAATAATAACCTTTATAATGACAAATGGAATATTTATGCCTGAAACATTGCCCACATCAAACAGCACTTTCAACCTTTTAGAGCAATTTCAAAAACCGGAATGTTTGCGTTCTGTGGATATACAAACTTTACAAAAGCTTGCTGAAGAAGTGCGTGAGCTTATAATTAGTGTAGTGTCCAAAAATGGTGGTCACTTAGCCCCTTCTTTGGGAGTTGTTGAATTGACCTTGGCTTTATTGCACTGCTTTGATGTAAATAAAGATAAATTTATTTGGGATGTTGGACATCAAAGCTATGCTTGGAAAATCTTAACAGGACGTCAAAAGGAATTTGCCAGTATTCGTACTTTTGGTGGTCTGTCAGGATTTCCCAAGGTAAGCGAAAGTCCTTACGATCATTTTGGTGTAGGTCATGCGTCAACCTCTATTTCCGCCGGACTAGGCATGGCTATGGCACGGGATTTAGCGAATCAAGATCATCGCATTGTTACCATTATTGGGGATGGTGCCCTTACAGGTGGTTTAGCTCTTGAGGGTTTAAATTTAGCCGGACATATGGGAAAACGCTTTATTGTTATTTTAAACGACAATGAAATGTCAATTTCTCCCAACGTCGGAGCACTTTCACGTTTTTTAAGTCGCAATCTTTCAAGACGTTGGGTTCGTCAAATGCGTAAAGATGTTTTGTCATTTTTACGCTCTGTACCTCGTATTGGTAATGATTTAGCAACTTATGCTTTGCGTGGTGAATGGTCATTTAAATCTTTTTTTACTCCCGGTATGCTTTTTGAGGCTTTTCGCTTTAACTATATTGGTCCGGTTGATGGGCACGATCTTGCAGCATTAAAGCAACACTTAGAAATGGCCTCAGCCATTGAGGATGGACCTGTACTTTTACATGTGCTGACTCGTAAGGGAAAGGGCTTTGCACCAGCAGAAAATGACCCTACGCATTTTCATGGCGTAGGTACTTTTGATAAACTTACCGGAGACTTTCCGCCCAAGAGCCCCAGTCTTACTTTTACAGAAGCTTTTAGCCGATGTTTGGTAGAATTAGCTAAAGAAGATGAAAATATTGTTACCATTACAGCGGCTATGCCCGAAGGAACCGGAACAGATGCTTTTGCCAAAGCCTTTCCGGATGGTTTTGTAGATGTTGGAATTTGCGAACAGCATGCTGTCACCTTTGCCGCCGGTCTTGCCATGCAGGGCAAGCGACCTGTTGTAGCCATTTACTCGACATTTTTGCAAAGAGCATATGATCAAGTTATTCATGATGTTTGTTTACAAAATTTACCTGTTATATTTTGCATAGATAGAGCAGGACTTGTAGGCGAAGATGGACCTACCCATCACGGCGTTTTTGATTTGGCTTATTTGCGGCATATACCAAATTTACGCATACTTGCTCCACGAGATGAAGCAATGCTTTGCCATGCTATGTATACAGCTTGTCAAACAAAGAGTGAAGGTGCCATAGCTTTACGTTATCCTCGTGGAAGTGGAGTCAGCGAAAAACTACCTAATCGTGCGCAATACCAGCTCTTAGCAGCAGAACAAGGCGAATTGTTGCAAGAAGGTAGCGATGCTTTAATTATTTGTGTTGGTCTATGTGTGCATTATGGTCTTGAAGCTTCGAAGAAAATTTCTTCTGAATTAGGTAAAAGTGTAGCTGTTTTTGATCCAATTTGGGTAAAACCCTTGCCCGAAAAACAAATTTTAAGTTTAGCCGCTAAATATACACATATATTTATTGTGGAAGAAGGAACATTGCTTGGAGGATTTTCTTCGGCAATTATAGAGCTACTAAACGACAATAATGCCTTGCAAGGAAAAAACATCCAAAGAATCGGCATTGGAGATGCTTTTATTGAGCATGGTAAACAACAAGAGTTACGAACCCTTATGGGGATTAGTGCTGATAATATTGTGCAAAGTATTAAGCTTGCTTTTAGTGATACTATAACAGGTTGATAAAGAACATTTTTTGTGAGAGGAAGGGGATATTTTCTGTCACTCCCCCCCCTCTCAAGAAATTGTTTAATCAGCGTTTCTCTACATTTGAGCAATAATAGCCTTACCAAACTCAGAGCAAGATATTTCTTTTGAGTCTTGCATTTGCTGTGCAAGGTCATGGGTAACATGTTTTGCATGCAGTGCTTTGGTAAGTGCGTTACGTATAAGTTGATCTGCTTCTGACCAGCCAAGATATTCAAGCATCATAGCCCCTGAAAGGATTACTGAACCGGGATTAGCCTTATCAAGTCCGGCAAATTTTGGAGCGGTACCGTGTGTAGCTTCAAAAATTGCTATACCCTGACCAATATTAGCACCTGGTGCAAGTCCAAGTCCGCCAACCATTGCCGCAAGAGAATCTGAAATATAGTCACCATTAAGATTGGGTAAAGCCAAAACACTATATTCTTCAGGTCGTATTAAAATTTCTTGAAACATAGCATCAGCAATACGATCTTTTATTACTATCTTTCCTGAAGGAATTTTACCATCATACTTTGTCCAGAGCTCATCTTCAGTAATGGTTATATGGGCAAACTCAACGGCGGCAATTTCATAACCCCAAGTGCGAAAAGCACCTTCTGTAAATTTCATAATATTACCCTTGTGAACAAGAGTAACGCTATCACGATTATTATTGATTGCATATTCGATAGCTTGACGTACAAGACGCTGAGAGCCTGTTTTACTCATTGGTTTTATGCCAATTCCGGAATCAATGCGCAATTCTTTTCCGCTAAGTTTTTTGATAAGAGCCATCACTTCAGTTGCTTCAGCAGTGCCACTTTCCCATTCAATGCCACAATAAACATCTTCGGTATTTTCTCTAAAAATGACCATGTCGACTTTTTCAGGATGTTTTACCGGTGAGGGAACAGGTGGAAAATATTGCACAGGGCGTACACAAGCATAAAGGTCTAAAAGTATGCGTAAGGATACGTTTACACTGCGTATACCCTTACCGACTGGAGTGGTGAGCGGGCCTTTAATGGCAACACGATATTTTTCAATGGCTTTTAGGCTTTCATCGGGCAAATGCTGACCTGTGGTTGCGTAAGCTTTTTCGCCTGCAAGAATTTCTAGCCAATTAATTTTGCGCTTGCCGCTATAGGATTTTTCCACGGCAGCATCTAAAACCATTTGTGCGGCAATCCAAATGTCCGGACCTATGCCATCGCCGCAAATATATGGAATAATGGGATTGTTTGGAATGTTTAAAGATTTATCTTCATTTAGGGTGATGGTTTGGCCTTCTTGACTCATAATATAACTCCTGAAAATTATATGGATTAAGATTTATTTGTTGTTCGATATGCTTTAAGATATTTACTTTAAAAAGTAAGTGAATTTTATAACAAATCGTTTTTTAAAGCGCAAGATAATATGTTATAGCTAATACATTAGATTTTTAAAGTTTTTTTTTATTGAAAAACTATCATTTTTTGTAGACTGAAGTGCTTTATTTTTCTATATTTCTTCTATGCCCTACTTTGTAGCTAGGGTTTTGCCTTACTGTGTGAATTATAAGGTTTTAATTTAATCATTTTATAACGACGTTCTATAAAGTGGAGCGTACCCATTGGAGATATTATGGGGGCAGTTACTATTAACTCACCTTGGTGTAAAGGATGTGGCATTTGCGTTGCATTTTGCCCAAAAAGTGCATTAAGTCTTGTTCAGGACAAAGCTGTACATGATATGGAAAAATGTATTATCTGTGGCATGTGCGAACTATATTGTCCTGATCTTGCCATAACTGTTGATAAAAGCCAAAAACCACAAAAGACCGATAAACAAGGGGTGGCATCATGAGCGCAGGGCAAACAGTTTTTGTGCAGGGTAATGCTGCATGTGTTGAAGGTGCATTATACGCCGGTCTTGGTTTTTTTGCCGGTTATCCCATTACTCCCTCTACAGAAATTGCTGAAGAGCTAGCAGTAAGGTTGCCTCAAGTAGGGCGTACCTTTATTCAAATGGAGGATGAAATTGCTTCCATGTGT
>CAYJDL010000040.1:4472-13415 GCA_964368885.1 uncultured Desulfovibrionaceae bacterium
TCCTGGTTTTTCCTTAAAACAAGAGGCTATAGGTTATGCTTGTATGACGGAAATTCCTTGTGTTATTGTCAACGTGCAACGTCCCGGTCCTTCCACTGGTTTACCAACTAAAGTGGCACAAGGAGATGTAAACCAAGCACGGTGGGGAACGCATGGAGATCATAGTGTAGTTGTGCTTACAGCTTCATCTATTCAAGATGTTTTTTCAATTACTGTAGATGCTTTTAATATTGCCGAAACCTACCGTACTCCGGTAATTGTTTTGCTTGATGAAGTAGTAGCGCATATGCGTGAAAAGTTAGTTATTCCTGAAAAAAATGAAATTGAAGTTGTTGAACGTTTGTATACTACTGTAAGAGAAGGATTTAATTATCATCCTTATTTGCCAAGAGAAGATGGACGTTTGCCTATTTCTGACTTTGGTAGTAAGCATCGCTATAATGTTACTGGCTTGTATCATGATATTTTTGGATTCCCTACCGAAAAGCCTGAAACAGTTAATACCACCATTTATCATCTAATTGATAATATAGAAAATAATGTTCATAAGCTTACTCGCTACAAGGAATATCACCTAGAGGATGCGGAAAATATCATTATTTCCTATGGTTCAGCAGCTCGCAGCTCTAGAGAGCTGGTTGAATCACGTCGTTATAAAGGCGATCGTATTGGTCTTTTAGAGTTACAAACCTTATGGCCTTTCCCAGCGCAATTAGTGAGAGAAAAAACAAAACATGCCAGAAATATATTTGTTGTTGAAATGAATATGGGACATATGAAGGCGCAGGTAAAGCATGTTGTGGAAAAGCCGGACAGGGTTTACCTTGTAAATAGGGTGGATGGAGTTTTGGTTAATCCCAAAGATATTGGAGCTGTCATGCGTACCATTGAAGGTAGGGGGTTTTAGCATGTCTGAATTTAGAAAATATATTCGTGAACGTTTCTTCCCACATATCTGGTGTCCTGGTTGTGGGCATGGAACAATTTTAAATAGTGTTTTGCATGCGGTGCAAGAACTTGATTTAAAAAAATCTGATGTTTCAATGGTTTCTGGGATTGGCTGTTCTTCACGCATTACCGGATACTGCGATTTTCATACCATGCACACAATGCACGGACGAGCCCTTGCTTGCGCTACAGGTCTTAAGCTTGTCAAGCCATCATTAAATATAATTGTCCCCATGGGTGATGGTGATGCAACAGCCGCCGGAGGCAATCATTTTATTCATGCTTGTCGGCGCAATATTGATTTAACAGTCATTGTAATGAATAACCGTATTTATGGTATGACCGGAGGTCAATTTTCGCCATTATCCGGTGAAGGTATTTGGGCTACTACTTCACCATTTAACAGTATTGATATGGCTTTTGATACTGTACAACTTGCCCTTGGAGCCGGAGCAACCTTTGTAGCTCGTAGCACAACCTTTCATGTCAAAGAGTGTATTTCTTTGATTAAAAAAGGTATCCAACATAAAGGTCTTTCGGTTATTGAGATTATGGCGCAATGCCCAACGTATTTTGGGCGCAAAAATAAAATTAGCACAGCAGTGAAGTTTTTAGAATCCTATAGAGATACTACAGCTTTGGTTGGGTCAAAAAAACTTGAGGAAAATCCTGAGCTTACACCCAGAGGTATATTCCGTGATGTATCTATGCCGGAATATTGTGAAGAATACTCTAAACTTATTGCCAAAGCCCAGGGGTAGATTATGGAAACATTAAGGTTTTTATTATCCGGTTCAGGTGGACAAGGCGTAATTTCCTTGGCTATTCTTTTAGCAGATGCTGCGGCTATTTATGGCGGACATAACGCAATTCAATCCCAAGTTTATGGACCTGAAGCTCGTGGCGGTGCAACTCGCTCGGATGTAATTATTGGCGATAAGCCTATTTATTATCCTAAAGTTAATGAACCTAGCTATTTAGTAGCATTGACTAATGAGGCTATGAGTAAGTATTTGCCACTTATCAGACCGGGCGGTATGGTTTTATATGATAGTGACTTGGTAAGCGTAGATCCACGTGTAGACGCTTTGCGTAAACCTTTGCCCATGTATGCAGCAACAATGGAAACACTTGGCAAGCCTCAAGCTTTTAACGTGGTTGTGCTTGGTGCCTTAATCACATTAACTAATGTGATTGCTATTGATGCGGCAGAAAAAGTATTGCTCAATCGCTTTCCACCTAAGTTTCACGATAATAACCAAAAGGCTTTGCACATTGGTATTGAACTTGCCAAACCTTTTGTGGACTAATGATGGTGACATGAGGCAATAATATTTAAATATTTTGATTTGCTTGTGGGAGAGGGAAAGATTTTTGCTAGCACCAAAAAATTTTTCTCTTTTCCACAATACCACTCTTTTCAAAGCGTGCTTGCTATTTATCTCTTAAGAAGGTGATTTAAAAAAATAGAAGAATTGTTTTGAAAGGGGTTTTGAAAAATAACTAATGTGTGTTTTTTTACGCAATACAATAACAAATACTAATAAAATAAACTAGGATATGCTATGAATATTCATGAATATCAAGCAAAAGAACTATTAGCACAATACTCTGTCCCTGTCTCAAAAGGTGGCGTAGCCGATACTTTAGAACAGGCATTGGACATAGCTGCAAAGCTTAGTGGGCAAATTATAGTTGTTAAGGCCCAAATTCATGCCGGAGGACGCGGTAAAGGCGGCGGTGTAAAGCTTTGTAAGAATCTTGAAGAAGTAGAAGCGGCCGTTAAAGATATCTTAGGAATGCAATTAATTACCCCTCAAACTGGGCCCCAAGGTCAATTAGTAAAAAAAGTCTGGATTGAAGAAGGTGCTGCCATTGATAAGGAACTTTATTTGGCCCTTGTATTGGATCGCAGTGCTGAATGCTTGAGTCTTATGGCTTCTCCTGCCGGAGGCATGGACATTGAAGAGGTTGCTGCCAAAAATCCTGAGCGTATTTTTGTTACACATTTAGATGGTATGCATCATATGTGGCCTTTTCAGGCTCGCAAATTGTTAAATGGTTGTGGTCTAAATTCTGCTCAAGTTAATCAAGGTGTTACTTTGATTAAGAATTTGGTGCGTTTATGTGTAGAAAAAGATGCAACTCAAATTGAAATAAATCCCCTTGTCTTAACCAAGGAAGGGAACCTGCTTGAAGTTGATGCAAAAATTAATTTTGATGAAAGTGCCTTAAAACGTCATCCTGATATTCATGCCTTAGAAGACCCTGATGAAATGGATTTATTGGAGCGCAAGGGTGCAGAGTTTGGAGTAAATTACGTTCGTCTTGATGGTTATGTCGGCACTATGGTTAATGGTGCAGGGCTTGCCATGGCTACCATGGACGCTATTAAGCAGGCTGGCGCAAGTGCGGCGAATTTCTTAGACGCTGGAGGCGGAGCCAGTACTGAAATGATTAGGAAAGGCTTTGAGCTTATGCTTGAAGACCCTAATGTGCGTGGAATTTTAGTTAATATTTTCGGTGGAATTTTACGTTGTGATATAGTAGCTGAGGGAGTTGTGGAAGCGGTTAAAGCAGTAAATTTACAGTTACCGTTAGTTGTGCGCATGGAAGGAACAAATGTGGAAGTGGCTCGAAAGATTTTAAGAGATAGCGGTTTGAATATTGTTACAGCTAATAGTATGACCGATGCTGCCACTAAGATAGCTAAATTAACGCAAATGTAAAGGAGCTGATATGAGTATCCTAGTTGATGAAAATACCAGAGTGCTTGTACAAGGGCTTACCGGACGTGAAGGCCAATTTCACGGGCAACAAATGCTTGATTATGGTACTAAAGTTGTAGCAGGAGTAACACCGGGTAAGGGTGGGCAAAAAGTTTTTGGCGTACCTATTTTTAATACTGTACAAGAAGCCGTAAAAGAAACAAATGCTAATGTTTCGGTGCTTTTTGTTCCGGCGGCAACTTGCGCTGACGGAGCGTGTGAAGCAGCAGATGCCGGAATTGAACTTGTAGTAATTATTACTGAACACGTACCGGTGCTCGATATGGTGCGTTGTAAAACTTATTTAAACTCTAAAGGTACAAAACTGATAGGACCAAATTGCCCGGGAATTATTAGTCCGGGAAAATGCAAAATAGGTATTCAGCCCGGCTATATTCATAAGCAAGGCAATATTGGTCTTATTAGTCGGTCAGGTACTTTAACCTATGAAGCAGTGCATCAGCTTACTAATAATGGTCTTGGTCAAAGTACGGTAATTGGAATGGGCGGAGACCCTGTGCCAGGTTTAAAATTCATTGAATTATTGGAACTTTTTCGTGATGATTCTCAAACGCATGCCGTATGCATCTTGGGCGAAATTGGCGGCGATAATGAAGAAAAAGCTGCTGCCTACATTAAAGATAGTAAATATCCCAAACCTGTATTTGGCTTTATAGCTGGTTTAAGTGCGCCTCCCGGCAAAAGAATGGGGCATGCCGGAGCAATTATTTCAGGTTCAAAGGGACGTGGCGAAGATAAGATAAAAGCTATGGAAGAAGCTGGCATTACTGTTATTAAAGAGTTGGGAAAATTTGGTGAAACTGTAAGTTTAGCTTTAAATAAAAATTGATTTGTTTTTGGGGGAAAGATATTGTGAACAAAAAGTCTTTCCCCCTTATAATATTATCGCTTATTTTAAATGGTCGTCAAAAATAATTAATAAATATTTTTTTAAAATTTATTTTTCCAACTAAGCCAATGGTTTAACGTAGCGTATAAAATATCAGGTGAAATAGGTTTAGTAATGTGGTCATTCATACCATGGGCTATACTTATTTCTTTATCACCGGACATAGCGTGAGCTGACATTGCAACTATTGGAAGATTAGCAAATTCCTTCATTTCTCGAATTTTCATGGATGCAGTTAATCCATCCATAATAGGCATTTGAATATCCATAAGTACTAAATCATATGGATTTTTCTTTAGCATATCTATGGCTTCTTGCCCATTAACAGCAATCTCAAGGCTGTAGCCTGCGCTTTTTAGTAGCTCTTCAGCAATAAGTTGATTTATTTCATTGTCCTCAACGAGTAGTAGATGCCCATGAATTAGGGAATCAATAGGTACGGGACATAAGGTTGTACATTTTTCACTGTCCTTTAGGGAATCTTCTGATGTAATATTAAATATACAGCTAAAGAAAAATGTTGAGCCGTTACCTAAAGTACTTTCTATCCACATAGAACCATTTAGCATTTCAACAATGTTTTTGGATATGGCAAGACCAAGTCCGGTGCCGCCATACTTACGAGTAACAGAAGAATCTGCCTGACTAAATGGAGTAAAAAGGCGTTGGCACTGTTCTTCACTAAGACCAATACCCGTATCTTGAACAGAAAAAACACAATGCATAGTATTGTTTTCTTTTGTGCTCTTAACAGAAATAGTAATGCCTCCTTTATCAGTAAACTTTAAAGCATTACTAACTAAATTAAAAAGAACTTGCTTAAGACGTAAGGGATCTCCCATAAGGCAAACGTCTGTATAATCGCCTTTTTCAATGTTTAAGTCTAAATTTTTATCCACAAATCGTGGACCATAAAGGTTTTTAACGTCTTCACACAGGCTATCTAAAGTGAAGGGTATAGATTCAAGCTCAAGTTTACCGGCTTCAATTTTAGAAACATCTAAAATATCATTAATAATACGCAATAAATTATTGGCTGAATATAGGCATTTTGTCACATACTCTTCTTGCGTTCCGTGTAATGATGTTTGAGATAATAAATGTAAAAGACCTAAAATACCATTCATGGGGGTGCGTATTTCATGACTCATGTTCGCCAAAAATTCACTTTTTGCTTGAGCATTTTTTTCTGCAAGATCACGAGCTGCTCGTAAACCTTCTTCAGCCTGACTAATTTCAAGCAACATAGCCTTAAATTCACGTAAATCTCGCACATAACTAACAATAGCATAAGCATCATTATGTATAATGCGTACTAAAACTACTTCAACTGGTAGAGGCTCTTGTGTAAATGGATGTACACAAAGCCACTCAAACCTCTCATACCCGCTTTCAAAGGCTTTTTTACGAAGTTTAGTAATAACTTTAAAACTATTGCTACCATCTGGTTGTATTTTAGGAGTTATTTTGGAAAAGTTTTTAATATATTCTTGCTTTGATTCAAAACCGTATAGTTTTACCACTTCCATATTGCAATCAATAAGCTTTAAATTTTCATCCCAGAAATTTGCCCCAATAGGCACAGAATCAAGCATCGCTTTGGTTCTTTCTTCAGCTGCCTTGGTTTTTGCTTCACTAGCCTTAATTTCTCGTAAATCCCTAGTATAACCAATAACTATGTCATCATCTTGAAATTTTGTTCGAATAAGTGTAACTTCTGCCGGAATTTTTTCACCATTAAGTTTATGATGTAACCATTCAAATTTACAATAGCCTTCATCAAAAGCAGTTGTTATCTTTTGTAATGCCGACTCTGATGATAGCTTTCCGTCCGGTTGATATTCAGGTGATAGCTCATAGAATCTTTCCAAATACTCCTGCTTACTGTTAAGGTCAAAGAGCTTTGCTGCTTCAAGGTTGCAGTCGATATTTTGAAAATCTTTATTCCAAAAATTTGTACATAGCGGAGTTGTATCAAGCATGATTTGAGAGCGTGCTTCTGCATCCTTGGCTTTGGCCTCACTGGCTTTAATTTCTCGCAAGTCTCTTGTAAAGCCAACTACTATATATTCACCTTGGAATTGTGTACGAATTAAGGTGATTTGCGCCGGAATTGGTTCACCATTAAGTTTTTGATGCATCCACTCAAATTTACAATAACCTTCATCAAAAGCCTTTGTAATTTTGCCTAAAGCAGCTTGAGATGATAATTGTCCATTTGGCTGATATTTAGGTGAAAGTTCATAAAACTTATCAAGATATTCCTGTTTATTTTTAAGATCAAAAAGTTTTGTTGCTTCAAGGTTACAATCAATGTTTTGAAAATTCTTGTCCCAAAAATTGGTACAAAGCGGCGTTGTATCAAGCATTACCTTTGCACGTTCATCAGCTTCATGGGCTTTTTGTTCGCTTGCCTTTATTTCACGCAAGTCTTTTGTATAACCAACAACAATGTCCTCACCTTGGTACTGTGCGCCTATTAAAACTATTTCTGTTGGAATTTGCTCACCTTGAAAATTTTGATGCATCCATTCAAATTGCAAATATCCGGTTTCAAAGGCAGTTGTAAGCTTTTCTTTAGCAAGCTCTTCAGAAATTCGACCATTTGGTTGATATTTAGGTGAAAGTTCAAAAAAATTGTCTAGATATTCTTGTTTATCTTTAAGCCCAAAAAGCTTAACAGCAGCTAAATTGCAGTCTAAATTTTTTAAATCTTTATTCCAGAAACTTGCACATAAAGGATTTGCGTCAAGCATGATACGCATACGCTCTTCCGCATCTTTAACTTTTTTTTCGCTGGCCTTTAGGTCTCGCAAATCCTTAGTGTATTCAACTACAAAATCTTCATCATCAAATTGAATATGCTTAAGAATTACTTCTGCTAAAACTTCATTACCGCAAAGAGTTTTAAATTCCCATTCAGCACGACTTTGTCCATTTTTAAAGGCTATTTGAAGTAGTTCCTTAGCAAATTCTTGAGAATCTTTGCCGTTAGGTTGATAGTCAGGATATATATCCAAGGCATGTTGCTTGTACTGATCCTTGTCAGTAAAATGATAAAGATCAAGAGCAGCCTGATTGCAATCTATAACATCACTATCTTTATTCCAAAAGGTTATGCTAAGGGGGGTTGCATCTAGAATAGTTTGGATACGTTCTTTTTCTTTGTATAAATCATTAAAGTCATCTGCTAAACCGCTAAAAAGACAAACGATAAAATCATGTTCATCGTTTTTAACATGTACAAGATGGTACTTTACGGTAAATAATTTTCCTTCACTATTTAAGTGTTGCCAAGTAAAAGAAATTTTTCCATTTTCAACAGCGGCTTTAAGATGTCTTTCACCAAGTGCTTTTGATTCTTCGCCATTTGGCTGAAATTGTGGGGAGAATGAATGATATTTGTCTAAATATTCACTCATATTTTTTACGTTGAAAAACTTAAGGAAGTTTTCAGTACAGTAAACAGGTTTGCCCTCCTTTGTCCAACAGCTTAATGGAATAGGCAAATTGTTTAATAAATATTGTGCCAGATTAGGATTAAATATATCTGTGAGTTGCATCAGCATAACCTTTTTTATAAAAGAGTAAGCGTAAATAGTATATAGTAAAATATTACATTTTGCTTGTTTTATAAAACTAAAACATAGTAGATTAGTATCCTATTGTGTTGCATTTTGCAACAGATAAATTTCTAAATACTTGATTTAAAGGGTTTTGACAAAATAAAATTTGCAAAACCCTTTAAAATTATTTAATAAACGTAAATCTTTATCTAAGATTGGTTTAAAGTAGATGAGTAAAGAAAATTAAATTAATCTTCCATTTCTTTTGCTCGAGTGTTAGCTTCAATAATAGCATTTACAATATTACCGCTAACTCCGGTACTTTCTAGGTGATTTATACCGGCAATGGTTAATCCGGCAGGGGAACAAACATTATCTCTAAGCTCAGTTAAATTGTGTGCAGATGCTTTAGACATTCGCACACAGCCCTCAAATAATTGTTCAACCATTTGCCTTGCATCAGTTCGATGAAAACCAAGTGTGACACCGGCTTGCACCATAGAGTTCATAAGATAAAAAACATAAGCAGGACCAGCACCAATAAGTGCGCTAAAAGCTGTAAACTTATCTTCAGACAACTCTATGCATATGCCTATACCTTTGAATATAGAGAAGATAATTTCTTTTGTTTTCTGATCTAAAAGAGAATCTTCGCAGCAAAAAGCAAATACTCCGGCGCTGACAAGGGCAGGGGTATTTGGCATGCAGCGTAGTATTGGGCATTTATTTTGTATTGCATTTTTTAAGGTTT
>CAYJDL010000040.1:13425-14683 GCA_964368885.1 uncultured Desulfovibrionaceae bacterium
CGGCCGCAATTGAGATTATTATCTTATCACTTGTGAGTAATGGTGAAATTTGTAGCAAAACGTCTTCAACAAGATAAGGTTTTACTGCAAGGATGATAATATTTGAATGAATAACCAAATGTTCAACATCACTAGCAGATTCAATTCCTAAACCTTGCAGTGAAGCAATATTTTCTGGCTTAACATCAAAACCCATCAGGGAAAGCATGTTGTTTTTGCTTAATCCACCTAAGATAGCACCGCCCATATTGCCACAGCCAATGCAACCAAGAGAAAGATTGTTCAAATCCATTAATTTACAAGCTCCAAACCGTTGAAGAAGTATGCAATTTCAAAAGCAGCTGTTTCAGCGGCATCAGAACCATGCACAGAATTTTCACCTTTGTTGAGAGCAAATTTTTTACGAATTGTACCTTCATTTGCTTCACTAGGATCGGTAGCACCCATGATTTCTCGATATCTTAAAATTGCATTTTCGCCTTCAAGAACGCAACATACAACAGGACTAGATGACATGTAAGTTGTAAGTTCGTCATAAAATGGTCTCTCTTTATGGACAGCGTAAAAAGATTCAGCTTGAGATTTAGTCATGTGAATCATCTTCATAGCAACAATGCGTAAACCTGAACTTTGTATATGAGCAAGAATTTCACCGCAAATGTTGCGACGAACGGCATCAGGTTTTACAATAGCAAAAGTACGTTGCATATTTTCTCCTTTAAAATGTTCAATAAAGATAATTGGTATAAATTAGCAGTTAAAACAACACTTGAAATAACTTTTTAATCTATAACACTATTAAAAAATAAATTCAAAGTTTTTCTTTTGTTTGCATAAATAATTGCTTATCATATTGAAAATAAAGTTTTTTTTAAAAAAGCATTCTTTTTTTAAAAAAAATGTTGACAGAGTGGCATGACTTGGTGCATAAAGCACTTCGCCGAACGGGACTGAGCAAAACGACTTTGAAAAAGCATATTTTGCAAATTCCGTGAAGTGATGCTTCAGTCTGATTTTGACGTATATGATGTTAAGCCAGATTGAGCCAAAAAGACTCTCAGAAAAAAATACGATTTTATAAAAAAAATTGTTGACAGCTGAGAAAGTCTAGGGCATAAAGCTCTTCCGCAGTGAGATTGGTCTTAAACGTGACAACAAGCTGCGCAAGAGCAAGGGCTGAAAAGCTTAGCTCAAAAAAAAATGACAATTTCTAAAAAAAATTGTTGACAAGCTTGAGAGACTAGCGTAAAAGTCTCCT
>CAYJDL010000041.1:0-1800 GCA_964368885.1 uncultured Desulfovibrionaceae bacterium
GAAAAACTTTAACCAACAAAAAAATAATACGCAAGACATAAGACATACAAGATCAGTCAGGCAAAAAATGTTACGCATGTATGACCTTGCCAAAGCTCATTTTGTGGCTAACTTTAAAACTGCTGAGGGACAGCAATGTCGGGACTATGTACTTGAACGCAAAATAAGCCCCGAAATTATTGATAAATTTTCTCTTGGTTATGCAAAAGATGCATGGCAAGACCTTGCGGACACTTTAAAAACGGCAGGCTTTAGTGAAAAAGATGCCATTGAATCCGGACTGCTTGGACGCAGCGAGAAATCATCACGAGGCTATGATCGTTTTCGTAGTCGCTTAATTTTTCCTATTCGTTCCTTGGCCAATCAGACCATTGCCTTTGGTGGCAGAATTATTGGCGATAAGGATGAGGCAAAGTACATAAATAGCTCTGATTCTCTTATATATAAAAAAGGTGATCAACTTTATGGACTTGCCGAAGCAAGAAGTAATATTGCTGTTAAAGGACACGTGCTTTTAACAGAAGGTTATATGGATGTGCTGACTTTACACCAATTTGGCTATACCCATGCCGTTGGCGTGCTTGGCACAGCTTTAACCGCAGAACAAATTCATCGTTTATCAGGATTTACGTCAGATGTTTTTTTACTTTTTGATGGAGATAAAGCAGGTCGCAAGGCGGCCTTACGTTCTTGTGAAATGTTACTTGAACGAGGTTTAAAATGTACAGTAATATTATTGCCGGAAGGTGAAGATATAGACAGCCTTTTACACACACAGGGCGTTGAGGCCTTTGAAAAATTGCAAAAAATTGCCTCTGATGGTCTATCTTTTTGCATACAAACCTTAAGGAATATGGCACCTAAACAAGCTGTTGATTGGGCTAAGACCTTTTTACAAAAGGTGAAAATTCCGGAATTAATCAGTTCATATACCAGTAAACTTGCTACAGGTTTACAATTAACAGAAGAAACTTTACGTCAAAATGTTAACAGAGCACGTCAAAATATGTCACAAGCTGCATTAAGGAAAGGTGATTCTTATGAATCTCAGAATGCAGAATATAGTAACTTAACTACAGCAAATGTTGAACAAAATTTTGAACCTAAATTTAACGTGCAAGGGCAAAGTAGACCACTTACCCCCCTTGCCATGCGTGATAAACAAATTATGATGTTTGCAGTGCGCTACCCACACCGCTTGCAAGATTTACGCCATATTGGCGCAGACCTTGCTTTAAATAGCGATGTAGCACGGCAACTATGGAAAAAAATTGAATCATTTGAACCTGACGAAATTTTTTCTCAGCTTACCCCAAGGGAAAAAATTTTTTGGGTTCAGAGTCGCTCAGGAGATGCACCCCCTAGAGATGATGGCGATAGGGAATTAATGTGTTTAGAAAAGGATTTAGAAACATCACAAGCCAGCTTACAAAAGGCTTCTCTTTGTGCTGCTTTACGTGAAAATGCAAACCTTGGCGACTTTGAAGCAGATTTAGATTATCTTCGTGTGTTGCAGGAAACCCTAAGGAGGATTAATGAATAACCTTAAAGATATACAACAAATTAAAACCCTAATTGACAAGGGTAAAGCAATGGGTTTTCTCACTTTTGATGAGGTTGCTAAGGCCCTGCCTGCTGAAATGAGCAGTTCTGAACAGCAATTTGAAGAAGTAATTACTATTTTTGATCAACATGATATTGCCATTGTTGACTCTGAAAAAGAAGGTCGGAAAATTGCCCTTAATGCTACCGAATCAGATGATGATGTTGTTGGTGAGGCCAACCTAGAGCTTGCCGACG
>CAYJDL010000041.1:1810-14667 GCA_964368885.1 uncultured Desulfovibrionaceae bacterium
TGAAGTGGTTATTGCCAAAAAAATTGAACTTGGAGAGCAAGACGTACTCTATGCCTTAGTTGAAGTGCCTGTGGCGGTAGAGGAGCTTATAAGTGTTGGTGAAGATTTACGTCAAAATCGCATTAAGCTTAAAGATGTAGTTAAAACCATTGAAGAAGATGACCCAAGCGAAGATGAAATGAATCAACGCACCCGAGTTATTTTGCTTCTTGATGAAATAAAAGCAACTTTCCGTAAAAAGAAGAAAATTTATAGCAAGTTAGATGATTGTTGCACTCTAGAACGTCGTGTAGCCGGTGTGCAAAAAGAAATCATGAACTTTAAAGAGGAAATTGTTACACGTTTGCGCGATATTAAGCTTGAAAAAACTCTTATAGATCGCATAATTGAAACCGTTGAAGATTATGTACGTCAAATGCATAATTGCCAGCGAGATCTTTCAGCCTATATTCTTTCTACAGGACGCACCCAAGCAGAAATTCAAGATTTATTTCACAGCATGGAAGAACATACAGTTAATCCGGCTGATGCAGCCAAGCTATTGGGTTTTAGCGTTGATGAACTTTTTTCTTTTAAAGAAATGATTATTGGTAAAATTGAAATTTTGCGTCGTCTTCAAGAAAAATGTTGCCACAATGTTCAAGACCTTGAGGAAGTGCTTTGGCGTATTAAACGTGGAAATATTCATGCTATGCGGGCAAAACAAGAGCTAATTCGTTCAAACTTGCGACTTGTTGTTTCCATCGCAAAAAAATACACCAATCGTGGTTTGCAATTTCTTGATCTTATTCAAGAAGGTAATATTGGTTTAATGAAGGCTGTTGACAAGTTTGAATATCAACGTGGTTACAAATTTTCAACCTACGCTACTTGGTGGATTCGTCAAGCTATCACCAGAGCCATAGCCGACCAAGCACGCACCATACGTATTCCGGTACATATGATTGAAACCATTAACAAACTTATCCGAACTTCTCGCTACCTTGTTCAAGAGCTTGGACGAGATCCAACTCCGGAAGAAATAGCCGAGCGCATGGAATGCCCTGTTGATAAGGTTAAAAAAGTGCTTAAAATCGCTAAGGAACCAATTTCACTTGAAACGCCCATTGGAGATGAAGAAGATTCCAGTCTTGGAGATTTTATTGAAGATAAAAAGGCCGTTGCTCCGGCTGAAGAGGTTATTAACACCAAACTTGCTGAGCAATTAGCATCTGTTCTTGCAGATCTTACCCCAAGGGAAGAGCAAGTTTTACGTAAACGTTTTGGTATTGCCGAAAAAAGCGATCACACTCTTGAGGAAGTTGGAAAGCTCTTTAACGTTACTCGTGAACGTATTCGCCAAATTGAAGCCAAAGCCCTACGAAAACTACGTCATCCTATTCGTAGCCAAGTTTTGCGCTCTTATTATGAAAATTAAATAAAATTTGATTTATTTTTTTTCTTGGGGAAAACTTTTTTTGAAAAAAAGTTTTCCCCCTCAATACGTTTGACCCCCTTCAAAACACTTTTAACAGGAATTTTTCTAAGGAAAAATTTTTTTAACATTTAATGCAGTTAAAAAAACAGCATGTTCTTAAGTTCCTATACTCTTCTTGCTTTTTACACAATGAATAGTTATTCTTAATTTATGAAAAAAAAATCAACTGCATTAACTGTGCTTGGATCAGCTCAAGATTTAGATTTTGAGCGTGATGGTCTTATTTTATACACTTGTCCTATTGCGGCAGGTTTTCCATCTCCGGCTGATGATTTTATTGATGAACAATTGGACTTGCATAATCTTTTGGTGCAAAATCCGGCGGCCACCTTCTTTTTGCGGGCGCAAGGTGAATCTATGTTAGATGCCGGTATTCATGATGGTGATTTGTTGGTTGTGGATCGATCCTTGGAGACAAGGCATAATCGCATTGTTATTGCTGCTCTTGATGGGGAATTAACCGTAAAGCGTTTAATTTTGCGCCAAGGGCGAACCTTACTTATGCCAGCTAATGCTCAATATAGTGAAATAGATATAACAGAGCATGAACATGTTCATATTTGGGGTGTGGTAAATTATGTCATCCATAAATTATAATAATTCATGTTTATGGGCACTAATGGATTGTAATAATTTTTATGCCTCATGTGAGCGTATTTTTAGACCGGATTTGCTCAATAGGCCTATTGTTGTGCTTTCTAATAATGATGGTTGCATAGTGGCTCGTTCTGCTGAGGCAAAGGCTCTGGGCATTCCCATGGGAGCAGTTGAATTTAAATATCGTGATATGCTAAAACAGCATAATGTGGAAGTTTTTTCATCAAATTATGCCCTTTATGGTGATATATCTCAACGTGTTATGCAAGTAGCGGAAAGTGTAACGCCTTATGTGGAACAATATTCCATTGATGAGGCCTTTCTACCTTTAACTAAGGCTTTAGAAGTGCAAGCTCATTGTGTTGCAAAGACTTTAAGGCAGCGTGTTTCGCAATGGACATGTATAAACGTATCTATAGGTATAGGTCCCACTAAAACATTGGCAAAATTGGCTAATTTTATAGCAAAAAAACAAAATGGAATTTTTATATATCCTACTGATAAACAAGCTCAGGACGCCTTACTCAATAGCATTGCAGTGCACGAAGTGTGGGGCATAGGTCGGCGCCATGCAGCAAAATTACGCAGTTTTGGGGTTTATACAGCAAAAGATTTGCGTGATAAAGATAATTTGTGGCTTAAACAACAACTGACGGTAACTGGCTTAAACACAGCCATGGAATTAAGAGGGATGCCTTGTATAAACCATGCTCATGATATTCGTCATACCTTAGTATCTTCAAGGTCTTTTGGAGAGCGTGTCTACGAAAAGGAGCATTTAAATCAAGCATTATGTACCTTTACTGCTAGAGCTGCTCAGCGTTTGCGACGTGAGGAACTGCTCACAAAAGGTATTGCGGTGCATATATGTTCTTCAAAGCATCAACCTTGCAGACAACAATCATCAGATCAGCAGGGACAAGAGTATTATAACAAAACAAAATACATTTCCTTTCCCTATCCAACTTCCAATACTCAAGTGCTTATACAAGCGGTTAACCGTGCCTTGCAAGCAAGCTTTAAAGAAGGCGTAGCCTATGCCAAAGCAGGGGTTATGCTCTATGATATATGCTCTTCCCATTCTTATCAAGGTTCGCTTTTAATTTTTGCTGAACAAGAGTTGTCGCACAAGCGCAACCAAAAACTTATGGCAACTATTGATGCCATTCATTTGCGATTTGGGCGTAAAAGCTTACAATTTGCATCACAAGGACTTGATAGTAAAGCCCCTTGGCACATGCGACAAAAACATCTTTCACCTAAGTTTACCTCAGATTGGAATCAATTACCCATAGCATTTTGTCGCTAAATGTTTTTATATATTCAAGAAAACGCTGATTCATTCTGGAAAAGTAAATCAGCGTTTCTTTAAATCTTTACCCACCAATGTTAACCATTTTTTTCGCAGCAACAGCATGACCGGCTTGTCTTGCCTTAAGCAGAGCCTCGCCTAATGGTTTATCCTTTATTGCGTGTTCAAAAAGATTACAAATTTCTTCTTGAATTTGATGTTGGTTAGTTAGATTATTATTGCGTAAAATTGCTCGTACATCATGTTCTTTGTCAGCAAAAAGACATGTGCGCAAAGAACCATCGGAAGTTATTCGTAAGCGATTGCAAGAAGAACAAAAATGATTGGACATAGCTGAAATTATGCCAAGTCTGCCTTTGCCATCCTTAATTTTATACATACGAGCCGGCCCAGCATGCGGTGCAAGACTATCACTGCTTTCATGAACATTAATTTGAGCTTTTTGCCAAGATCGAGGCGGCATTTCTTCTAATTGTAGATATTTGTTTGCTTCATTAAGTAAATCTGATGCCGGTAAAAAAACATCATCATTCCAAGTGGTTTGGCTTCCCATAGGCATAAACTCAATAAAGCGTACATCAACTTTATTATTTTTGGCAAAATCTGTGAAAAATTTCATTTCCTTATCTGTTGTGCCACGCATGGCAACAGCATTTATTTTCACCCCAATATCAACATGTAACAATGCCATAATTGTCTCAATTACAACTTGAAGCATGTCTTTTCCAGTAATTTTAGTAAAAGTCTCTGCATTAAAAGAATCAAGGGATATATTTACCGCTTTAATGCCTAATTCTTTGAGCTTTGGAACGTGATGAAGCATAAGGGAGGCATTAGTGGTAATGCGTAAATCTACTTGTGGATATTGATTGCGTATTGTGCCAATAAAATCCATAAAGCCTTTACGAGCAAAGGGTTCACCGCCGGTAAGGCGAATTTTTTCTATGCCCATCTGTAAAGATGCTCCAATTATTGTAAGCATTTCCTCATAACTTAAAATGTCGCCATGAGAAATATCACTGTCATCAAAGCTATTACGACAATAACTACATCGAAAATTACATCTATCTGTTACCGAAAGGCGTAAATAACGTGCGATTCGTCCATGATGATCTGTCAATAAAGTATCTTTATTCACGTTCAAAACCAGGAAGTACGAGGGAAGAAGCTTCTGATTGACCTTGACCTTTAGGACAATTCTTTTGTAAAAAACAAATTTCACAGCCACCTTTAAAAGGGAAATGAGTGACTACAGCAAAACGATGGGAGAGGCTTGGCCCTTCACCCTTATAAGGTACTCCAAGCTCAGCTAGAGCAGCATGTAAGGTTTCGCTAGGGCGTGGTGCCGGAGCACAACCAGCACTTTCTACTTCAGGTAAAATTTCATGCACTGCGCCCATACATAGAGTTTGAGCTAAGGCATTATCGGCATAAGCCTTGGATGGAGAATCAGACCAAGCCTCATCAATGCTATCTTCAACACTTTGAGCAAGCCAAGTTACTAAGTATTTTACTTTACCAGTGTCTACAGTATAGACATTAAGATCGCCTTTCCACTTTTCCCACAGGGACGTAAAACGCTCAAACATTTCGCCGCCAATGCGTGTTTCCTGGCTATTACGCATAATTAGTTCTAAATCAAAATAAGGATTTGTTTCAATTTTTTCAATAATATAGCTACTCATATTCATTCCTATAAGACTAAAATTTGTTTGCATGACTTGTTAATAATCATGCAGTGGTTATATAAATATACACGGTAATGCACTTATTGCGCAAGCTCTATATACGAGCTGTTTTGTAACCTATATCAGCTTGTCAAAAAATTCAACTTGCATTTATTTTGTATATATGGCAAGAATTAAATGTTGACATTGTATGTTAAACAATTAAAATAAAAGTATTTTTACAGGGAAAATTATGCAAACACGTGAAGATTTTTATGCAATTGAGGGTAGAATTGACCTTCGAGAGCAAATGTTTTACATAACTTACCCTTATACGTCTTTGCGTCAAGATGCATTACTTATGGGAGCAGACGTTGCTAAGGCTTCTCAAGAATATAATGCTCAAGAAGAGGCTCAGAGGGCAAAGACAGAGCGTCTGTCACCTCATGCACAATCGCCTACGCAAGTTAAATTACATATGGAAGCAAAAAGTGGATACGGAGCAGAATATACTCCACCAAGACAAGAACAAAGTGCCGTTCCTGAAAGGGCAACAGGGCAAATAGTAGTACAGCAAAGCTGACAGCTACTTGCTTTGTGATTATCTTTTTTAAGGAATAAGCAAGGAATAAATATGAGACATGAAAGAAAATATCCTCAACGTATACGCTTTGAGTATAAAGAGGAAGACCATCTTAAATTAAATTATGCCCATGGAGTGTGGGGTGGGATAAGCCCAAGGGGGGAAATTGAATTAAACTTTTACGCTGAAAGTGATAAAATTCCTCCTTATACCGAATGTGTTATTGGGCAAGATGGTGGTCTTGGTCCGGAATTATCTTCCGAAGAAGAACATGTTCGCACAATTGTAAGGGTTATTTCTAACAAGGTTATTTTAAATAGGCAGACAAGCTATGCTCTTAAAGAGTGGTTAGAAGATGTCCTTGCTGACTTTGAATCTATAACTAACCAAACAGATGTTGATAGCGATACGGAAATAGAACAATAAATGCAGCAGACTTTTCATATTTTAACCTTTGGTTGCCAAATGAATTTTAATGATTCAGCTTGGCTTGAGCGATCTTTTTTGCAACGAGGCTTTGTTTTAACAAGTATTGATAAAGCAAAAATAATAGTGGTCAATACTTGTTCTGTGCGTGAAAAGCCGGAGCAAAAGGTTTATAATATTTTGCGCCAGATTCGCAGTGAAAGTAAAAATACTGAAAATGCCTTTGTGGTTGTAGCTGGTTGCGTTGCCCAACAAATAGGTGCAGGGTTTTTTGAAAAATTTACTCAAGTGCGCTTAGTGTGCGGTAGTGATAACCTTAAAGATATTCCGGAAAGTGTTGAAAAGCTCTTACATGAACCGCATTTGCGCATATCTTTATTGGATTTTAGCGAAAGCTACCCTGAGAGAGATCCTGCCCTTGAAGGTCTTGATGCAAAGCAAGCATTACCTGTAGCTTATGTAAATATTATGCAAGGTTGTGATAATTACTGCGCTTATTGCATTGTACCTTACACAAGAGGAAAACAAAAGTCTCGCTCAAAAAATGCAATTATTCAAGAATGTCGAAGTCTTGTAGAAAAAGGAACTAAAGAAATTTGCTTGCTTGGGCAAAATGTAAATGCCTTTGGTAAGGATATGTCCAATAGTGAAGATGCTAAAGAAAAAACTAGCTTTGCAAACCTTTTGCAAGATATTTCTAAAATTGATGGCTTAAAACGCCTTCGCTTTATGACTCCTCATCCCAAGGATATAACAGATGAGGATATTGAAGCTTTTGGTAAACTTGATAATTTATGCCCACATGTACACTTGCCCATGCAAGCCGGTTCTGATACTATCTTAAAAGCAATGGGTCGTAAGTATACGGCTCAACGATTTTTGGAAATTGTAAAAAACTTGCGTTTAGCATGTCCGCAAATATCTTTTTCCTCAGATATTATTGTTGGTTTTCCGGGTGAAAGCGAAGAGGACTTTTTACAAACATGCGATATGCTTGAAAGGGTAGATTTTAGGGCTTCGTTTTCATTTTGTTATTCAGATAGACCAGGGACTAGAGCTTCGAAAATGCCCCTTAAAGTAGCGCACGATGTTATGTTTGATAGGCTTCAGCGTTTACAAGCAAAACAAGAGGAACTTACCTTTGCTTGGTTACAAAAAAGACAAGATACTTACACAACGGTTCTTTTAGAAAGTAAAAGCAAGAAAGATGCTCAAAAGGATACTGAAGTTTCGTGGCAAGGTCGTGATCCACACGGAGTTACGGTTAATGTGTCCTTATCAAAAGATTATGGAAAAAGTGGTCTTTTGATTCCGGTTAAAATTATTACTGCCAAAAAGCATACCCTTATAGGGCAAAATGAAGAGGAAATGTGTTAAAATTACAAGTTCTTGGATTAAGTGTTGATAGTAAGGCAAAAACTCCCATACTTCTTTTGCAAGAAGAGGATGGTCAAAGGGTTTTACCGATTTGGATTGGATCAATGGAGGCGATGAGTATTTCTATGGCTTTAAGTGACCAAGAACTGCCACGCCCTTTAACACATGATTTACTTACGCATACAATTGAAATTTTGGGAGGCAAAATTCAAGCTCTTGAAATTGAGGAATTTAAAGAGGGAATTTTTTATGCTTCATTAATTATTGAGCAAAATTCTCGTTCATTGCGTATTGATTGTCGTCCTTCTGATGGTATTACCCTTGCGATTAAAAAACATATTCCTATCTATGCAGTTGCAGAGGTGTTAGACAAAGGAATGAATGCTCAGCAACGTCAAGACGCAACGTCCTTTCAATTGCTTAAGCCAAGTGAACAAATTGAGCAAAAAAAAGTTGAGGCTCCTACAAAGACTCAAAAAAATGTGCATCATATCACAATCAAAATGCCACCAAAGCTGCATGTAAAAACCTTGGTTGAGGATAATGCCGAGAAAAAAATGGACTTTGAAAAATTATTACAAACCTTAGAACCGCCTTCAACAAAAAAAATGTAAATTTTAGCAGAGGGTTTCATTTCTTAAAGGAGGTGACAATAATAAAGTATATGATTAAAAATTTTCGTCACGCTGAGAATAAGATTTTAAGAAAAATTCTAGACAAAAAAGTATTGTATTTTAACTAAATATCTTCCCTGATTTTTTTAATCACCTTTTATTGCCTCTAAAGTATTAAGTAGGGGTGCCGATGTAGGAATAAACAACAAGGGATAGGGCATTATGTTAGATTACGAAAAGTTTCAGAAAATTCATGATTTTTTTATCCAAGGTCGAACCGATTTGGCTTTGCGCTTGCTCATGCAAATTCAAGCTCAGCATATTAGCCTGCACGATACCATAGATGTTTTAAAAGCAAGAATCCAAGAGTTCGAAAAAATATTATATAAGTCAAGCACCTTACACTTTGATGGGCGTTTTTACTGGTTACGCAGCAAAACGCAAGTTCAAGGTCCGTTTTGTCCTCACTGTTATGAAGGTGACAATGTTTTGTTTAAGCTTAGTGAACAAGAAAATATTCATTTTTGTAATCATTGTGGATCAGATTATGAGCCAGGTGCTCATGCTGTTGGTGATACGTTGCCACATGCAAAGTTGCCTTCAGCAAAACTTATCCCTTTTAAAAGTAAAAGTTGAAAAAATAAATAGACTGTTATAACTTTGCTGTGTACAGTTTTTTATGATGAGCGTTGAATTAAGGCAAAAAAAATACTATTTTAGTGAGAAAAGCAAGAGCCGCTGCCATCAACTAACACTATGTTGAAAAGGTATCATTTGTTATAGTAGCGACAAAAAAATCTTCTATTTATTTCTAATATTCTGTGTGCTTTGACTTTTTTCTATTTCTTGACTATAAACCTTTGAGCATCTGTCTAATTTAAATCTTGGATATGGTCTTTTAATTTATGTGTTTGCCTACACTGCAAGTGCGCTCTAATGCTAACTTATTGCTTATACTACCATATAAGGAGAAGCACATTGGCATATTTAACTGATTTACAATATGACCAAGAAAATATAGACTTGACTGAACCGCATTTTAAACCAACAAGCAAACCAATTGGAGGAGTCTTTTCGCCTAAGGCTCAATATCCTTGTGCAGTTTATACCGAAGTATTTTCTACAGCTCGTGATACATTTTTTCATGTAGAAGATAAATTAACACAAACACAGGGGAATAAAATAACTATTCGAACAAAGGAATCTATGGCAAAAGGTAAGATTCATTCTTTTAACTCAGCCTTACTTCTTGTTGATACTGAAGGCAATGCACGCATGGATAAAAAAACTTTGCGTGATGTTGGAATTGAACAAGTTCAAGTGTTAACCTCCGGTCTTTTAGCGGCTCGTTATTTATCAACAGCAGCCAGCGAAAAAACTTTAAGCACTGCTGATATAATTATTAGTCATGCGCATTTTGAAGATATGCCTGCTTTGCAGTGGATTGAATTAATGCGTTCTCACCCTCTTTTTAAAAATATACCCATTTTAGGAATTGCCAGTGACGAAGCTTCGGCGAGAATGCTAGGTGCTTTTGCCAATGGTTTTACAAAAATTCTTATCCGTCCTTTTTCTCAAGATGATTTAAATCATGTTTTAGAAGAAATAAGCATAACAGTATCTAACGCACCTATACCCCAAGTAGACGCAATGGAAATGGCTACACAAAGTGTATTATTTAAAGATACATTAAAGCGTCTTGAAAGCTATCAAGGTGAGGGTGGCAGGGCTACTAAATTTGTGCAAGAAGGATTGCAATTATTAAAAGAGCAAGAATTTGATAAGGCTGTAATTGCTTTTAAAAAAGCTCTGTATAATCAAGAAATGAAGGGTGAGGCTGAATTTGGACTTGCTGCTGCTTGGAAGGGCAAAAAAAATATTGAAAAGCATTGTTACTATTTAAGTGAAGCTTGCCTAAGCCTTGTACGTTCACAAAAATTTGCAAAAGCACGCATGGCCTATAATCAACTTTTAAAAATAATGCCAAAGGCCGAAAATCCTTTTGTAATAATAGCAGATCAATTTGTCCGTTCACAAAAATATAAAGAAGCCGCAGGATTCTTAGTTTTAGGTCTACCCCTTGGAAATGGAGAGCATACTGCAAAGCTCCTTGCAAAAACATGCTACTACTCTGAAAACCCACAATTTGTACTGGGTAAAATTATTAAAGCTTTTACAGCTACCGCACTGCAACCCATTGTGAAAGAATTGCCTAAGGCACTAAAATACTATACAGAAAAATATGAAGTAGAAATGCAATCCTTACGTGATAAGCGCAGCGTTTTACAGCAAAAAGCAAAAACTTTGGCAGCTACACAACGCACAGCCTTTGCTGTTACTTCACCAAAGTCTAATGATGGCAACTCCCAAAAACAAGGCGGCAGTCAAGCTTTATCTCTTTTTGATGATTCGCAAAGCAATATGAATCGTTTTGCTGTAAATAATGATTATAATGAGGATGATAGCCCACTTAATCTATATTCAGAGCAAGAAGTACAAAATAGCTCAAACTCAAAAGCTGAGCCCATGATGAAGCCCTTATTTGAAGAAGATGTAGAAGTTGGCATGTTTTCACCAAAGCTTAATGATATTGCAACTGTCATTAAAACTACTTGGAAACTTATGAAAAGAAAGTAGAAATTAAGATTGATTTTTGCTTTTTATTGCGTTTTGCTTTTCCCGTTCTCAATATAATTGGTCTTTCAAAAAAAACTTTCATTAGAGTTTTCCCATAGGAAAATTCTAATGAAAGCATTCAATTTCTATACTGAGTTAACTTAACTTGATAAAGCACTAAGTTCAGCTTCCAATGACGCAAGCTCAGCCATCAAAGCATTTAATTGTGATTTGTCTCCGCTTGTTTCAGCGGCTACCTTAGCTTGGTTTAATTTTGAACTCACAGATGCTATTTCACTTCGCAAAGCTTCCTCTGTAGAGTCTGATTCACTACTAGAACCACCGCCGCCAGAACCGCCGCCGGAGCCCTTATTACCAGAACCACCAGCACTACCACTGTCTCCGCTATTTGAATCTTGAGAACTACTTTCTACAAATTGAATACTGGAAGAATTTTCACCTTCATTAGATGTAAAAAGATCGGTATCACTTAAATTTAATAAATCTTGATCATTAGACTCACTACTACTTGCTTGGAATTGAGCCAATAAATTCATGGCTTCTTCAGAAAAGTTAACGGTATCGCCGGAACTTTGTGAACTAGCTTTTTCTTGAGAATTATTCTTGTTTTGTTCAAAACTAGAAATGCCATAAGTGTTAGTCATATCTAAGACGTTTGAAATATTCATGATTTACATCCTTTGTGAAAGTTTTTCCTGTTTATAAAAAGCTTTTACAGCTGAAGGCAAAAATTGCCGCTCTATCTTTTCGCTAATTATCTTATTTGATGAACAAAAATAAAATTTGCTAGATTAAACAAGATTTTCAAGGATGTTTATGCAAAGTTTGAACCAAACATATAAAATCAACTAAATAGTTAAAATTAAATGATATTTATATGTTGTTTTACGATATTTTTTCTACCTTTCATATTAATATTGAGGAAACATTGATTTATTATGTTTACTTGTGAACAAAAAAATATTTCCCAGTCCTCTTGAAAAAAAAGTGACTAAATCAATGTTTCTTAAGAAAACATTAATTTAATCACTTTTTAAGATTTGAGTATAATTTTTTTCTTTGATTTTAATTATTCAGCTTTTCCTTCAAATTAGTGAGCACCACCAACAATACCAGTAGCTGCAACAACTAGCACTATAACTTCTAAAAGTGCAATAACTGCCATTAATTTTTCATTCACTTTAAAAAAGTCAATGCATAGCTGAATATAACAAAGTATGGTAATACCAGCTAAAATTGCAATGCCAATAAAATTACTAAAGTCACCAGTTGTTAGTAGCTTAGTCCAACCCCAGCCTATGGGCACATTATGTAATTTATTAAATTCAGCTGAACTCATTCCCCAAGTTTCTACTAATTTATCCAAAGGGATATGAGGATCATTTATGGAAATTCCAAAAACATACATACAGAAAGAGATAATTAACAAAACAAGACCAAAATTTGACCCAAGGCTTAATATCTTCGCATATCGCACTTGATATGGGTGGGCAGCAACATCTTGATTTTCCATAGTATTCACTCCTTATTTATTCTGCCGTTTTAGCCGGGTTTTGTGGTGTTTCGGTTTTTACCTCTTGTACAACTTCAGTTTTAGCTGAGACAGCTTGAGATGAGGTGTAACCTTTGTACAATGCTTGACCACCTGCAAAAACTAATACGCTAATAACTAAAATACGAATAACTTTAGGATTAGCTAATGCAAGCAAGCGTACACCTACTATGGATCCACCCATTAAGCCAACAATGGATGGTACAGCAATCATTGGAATAACAGCACCTTGATTTAAATAAACCCAAGCAGCAGAGGTATCGGCAATGGAAAGAAGGAATTTTGATGTACCAACGGAAATTTTTAACGGCACGCCCATAAGTAAATTTAACACCGGAACATTAGCCCAACCAGCACCAAGACCAAACATACCGGCCATCATACCAATAACTACGAAGAGCAATATACCCTGTAAAGTACGGTGAGTTTTCCATTGTATATTTTCATTACTACTTGGGTCATGAAATATGCCTTGCATACCAAAGGCCACGCTAAGTGCATCTTGTTTAGTAACAACAGGAACTGCGGAATTTTTTGCCAATAGTAATAAAATAGCAATACCCATAATGGTACCACCAAGACAAAGCTGAGTAATGTGCGCAGGTAAGGCAAGAC
>CAYJDL010000042.1:0-10883 GCA_964368885.1 uncultured Desulfovibrionaceae bacterium
CTGGTTTACTGCAACCCTATTTAGCCGGCACACCAGAAGAAGTTTTGGCTAATACACAAGGAGCCATTGATCGTATTGTCAATATGCGTAAAACGTATAGTTATGCTATGCTAGGAATTATTGACACTAATGGAATTGTCATACGCCACACTGAATCAGAATTTATGAATAAAAACTTTTCTGGTGATTATATGTTTACTAATGCCATGCAAGGACATGTAACTGCTGGCGCACCGTTTTTGTTTAATAATCGTGTAGTTTATGCTGTTTCTTCACCTGTTTTTAAAACAGGAACTCGAGATATTATAGGGGTAGTATTTAATGTAACATATCTAGATGATACTTTTAGCAAAAGAATCCCCTTAGGTCAAAAAGGTTCATTTATGGTAGCCGATAGAAATGGTGAAGTTTTTATGAGCAGTAATCCCAATAATGTTTTAAAGCTAAACCTTAAAAACACGCCTTGGGGTGCAATTATTATACGCCAAAAATCAGGTAGTATTGATTTTGAACTTAATGGAGATGCTAAATTTGCTTATTTTGATGAACAAAAAGATACAGGTTGGATTGCTGTTGCCGCTTTAGACCTGAAGGAAGCAAACGCTTCAAGTTTAATAATTGGGCAAAAAATATTTGGAATTGCTGCATTAGTAACTGTTATTATTGTGCTTGTCACTGGATTTTGTGTTTTCAATATGCGAAAATCATTAATGGTTTCAGTAAAGATTGCTCACAACATAGCCAATGGCGTCCTTGATGTTAATTTGCAGAAAGTAGGCAAAGACGAAATGGGTATGCTTGCAGAATCTTTACAAAACATTTCCAAAGTTTTGCGCAATATTATTGCTGAATACGCCCGACTTGAAGATGCTATTAAGAATGGGGATTTACTTTCAAAAAGCGACACTAAGTCTTTTAATGGTGAATTTGCTAGTCTGGTAAATGGAACAAACGCTATTATTTCAAGTTTTATATCAGTGATTGATAATATCCCATCGCCGGTAGTGGTTCTTGATAATCAATTGCGAGCGAAGTATGTTAATAAAATTGGTATACAGCTTGCTGGTTCAAATTACTATAATAGAAGCTGTAAAGACCTATTTGCAAGAGATGACGATGGGCCAAATGATGGTCTACATAAAGCCTTAGTTACACGCCAAGCGCAAAGCAATGAAACTAAAGCCCACCCTCAACAAAAAACTCTTGATATTGTTTACAATGCAATACCTTTATTAGACACTAAAACTAATGAAGTAAGTTCTATACTGCAACTTATTACCGATATTACTGTTTTTAAAGCAACACAGCAAACTATTTTGCACGTTGCGCAAGAGGCAACACAAATTTCTAATCAAGTGGCTTTATCGTCTCAAGAATTAAGTAATCAGCTAAAGAATTCTGAAAAAATTGCCTCCATTCAAGCTGAAATGGCTTCGGCAGCTAATGCTATTATGGATAATATGAATGATGACGTTAACTCAATGGCCTTAACAGCTCAAGAAGCTTCTGCTGCTTCCGAACATGCAAGAAATGAAGCAAAAAACGGATCAGATGTTGTGGAAAAGACAGTAAAAAGTATTTATGCCGTAGAGCTTCAATCTCAAAAACTTAAGGATGGTATGGAACAGCTTAATGAAAATGCCAGTGCTATTAATGAAGTTATCATTACAATTGGTGATATTGCAGATCAAACAAATCTATTAGCTTTAAATGCCGCCATTGAAGCTGCAAGAGCCGGAGAGTCAGGGCGTGGCTTTGCCGTTGTTGCTGATGAAGTACGCAAGCTAGCTGAAAAAACAATGTCCTCAACTACACAGGTGCAACAATCCATCACGGCTATTCAAAGTAGTGTTAGCTTAAGTGTGGAACAAGTAAATCAAGCTGCTGTTGAGGTACAAAAGACAAGTCATTTAGTAAACGAAACCGGAACTGTCTTTAAAAGTATTATGCACATGGTAGAACAAACCACTTTGATGGCAAAAAATATTGCAAATTCAAGTGTTCAACAAGCTGAACACAGCCATAAGGTTAATCGACAGTTAACTGAAGTAAATCAATTAGCTGCGCAAAGTTCTGTAAATATGCAAGAATCCCTTAACTCTATTGATGACCTTACTTCTCAAAGTACGGCTTTAAGTAGGCTTATAACAACAATGCAAGAAAAATAAAAACTGTAGTATTATGCGGCTATTACCTTTAGTCAGCAGATAATATTTTTAAAAATTTATTTTAGGCGTATTATTGATTTTACTTAGGAAAACTTTGCTGTTAACATAGTTTTCAAAATGGATTGCCACGAAAAAACGCTAATCACACTAATATTATTTTAGATTTAGGAGCGTTTTTTCTCGCAACGACTTTGTGTGTCACCGTAGTCATTGCGAGGTGAGTCGCTTTTTTTTAACGATAAAGTATTGAATTTGTGCGGGTATATACAATACCCTTGAATATGTTATTAAAGTAAAACGGGAAAGTTTTAGGAAACTTTACGTTATACCAAGAATTTTCCTGTTAAATTAGTTAACTAGTCAACATTTTCTTAAATTTAAAATTGAGCGAGAATCTACTTAGCTCTAAAACGGTAAGGATTTTTAGGTGACATTATGAACTTATCTGTTACGCAAAAATTTATCTCGACCTTAGTAGTATTTTTGCTTATTAACTCTTTAACCATTTACTTTGTCTCAACATCCAACTTTTCTAACGCTTTAACCTTAGCACTTAATGATGAAATCAATGAAGCTCAACATAATTTTGAGGCAATTAAAACTGCAAGTCAAAATGAGTTTTTGCATGTAAGCAAAGTGAGTGCGCATTTTAGCAATCTTAATACTGCTATTATAAATAAAGATGAAAATCTGTTGAAGACTATAGCAAAAGATATTATGCGCATTTCCGAAGTAGCAATTGTGACTATTACGGATGATCAAGGTAAGGTTATAGCTCGTGGTCATTCTGATAAAAAAGGTGATAGCATTAGCGATCAATATAGCATAATGCGTGCCCTTAAAGGGGAAGCTACTTCAGGGCTTGTTGCAGGGTCAGACATTCCTTTTGCTTTGAGGGCGTCAAGTCCCGTTTTGCATAATGGTAAGTTGATAGGTAGTATTTCTATTGGTAATTCTCTAGCAAATCCAAAATTTTTGGACTGGTTAGCCGACTTCTTAGGAGTTAAAGCAACTTTTTTTGAAGGTAGTACCAGAATAATGACGAACATTAAAAGTAAGCAGGGGCAACGCATTATAGGCACACAATTAAACAATCCCACAATAGAAAATCAAGTCCTCAAACAAGGTAAAGTTTATTTTGGAGAAAGTGTTATTGACGGTGAAAATTATTTTTCAGCCTATTGGCCGGCTCGAGCTATAGATAAAAAAATTATCGGCATGTGGTTTATCGGACTTCCTGCTGATACTGTTTTGCAAGCAAAAAATAATGCTACACAGTATACTGTAATTATATCAGGTCTTATACTTTTTGTTATGCTTATAATTACTATTTGTATAGGTTATAGGTTTGCCAAACCCATTAAAATTTTAGCTACATATGCTTCTTCCATCTCTCGAGGAGAGGAAAATGTTCAGTTGAATTTAAATAGCAAGGATGAATTTGGTTCCTTGGCGAATTCGCTTCAAGCTATGGTTGATAAACTGCATGCTCAGTCAAACTGGTATGAAGCCATATTAAACTGTATCCCGTCTCCTCTGGCAGCTATGGATATCAACAGAAAATTTACCTTTGTTAATTCAAATTTGTGCAAAATGCTTCATAAAAAGCCAAAAGATTTACTTGGATCACCATGTTATACTTGGGGCGCATCTATTTGTCGTACTGAAAATTGTGCAATTGAATTATGCGAAAAAGGTATTGACAACATAAACTTTGAGCAACCTGGATTGGGACATTTTAAAGCAATGGCGGCAAGACTTGTCGATCCTGATGGTGTGCATATCGGTTATGTGGATATGGTTTTCGACCGCAATCAAGAAGTACAATTGCTAAATGATGCAGAACTAGCATTAATAGAAGGAAAACATGAAGCGGCAAAACAGCTTGAGGTTATTGTTCAAAATATTGCTTCTGCTTCAAACCAGCTTACACAACAAATTAATGTTTCCTCTCATGGTGCCGGAACCGTTGCAATGCGAATGACAGAAACCGCTACTGCTATGGATGAAATGAATGGAACAGTGCTTGAAGTTGCCAAAAATTCTAACTATAGTGCGGTTATTGCAGAAAATACCAAGCAAAAAGCCTTAGAGGGTGCGCAAATTATTAAAGAAACAGAAAACACAATGATTCGTTTGCGCACTGAGTCCATTGAACTACGTTCGGGCATGGCAGAGCTTGCAAAGCATGCTCAATCAATTAGTACTGTTATGGGTGTTATCTCTGATATTGCAGATCAAACAAATCTTCTAGCCTTAAATGCTGCCATTGAAGCAGCAAGAGCTGGTGAGGCAGGGCGAGGCTTTGCCGTTGTAGCTGATGAAGTACGCAAGCTTGCTGAAAAAACAATGATTTCAACTTCAGATGTGTCCAGTGCCATCAATGCTATTCAACATAGTACAGATATAAATGTAAAACAAATTGATGGTGCAGTGCAAAGTATTGAAAAAGCAGCTAACCTTTCTATTACCAGTGGTGAAGCATTGAGTGGGATATTAGGTATGGCAGAGGAAAGCGCAGATGGTATTCGTGCTATTGCAACTGCAAGCGAAGAACAATCTGCAACGTCTGATGAAATTGCTCAATCTATTGTGGCAGTATCCAATATTGTTAATGATACTACAAATGCGATGGATGAGGCAACACAAGCTGTTGAGCATTTAAGTAATCAGTCCCAACAGTTGACCAACTTAATTAAAGAATTAAAAGAAGCTTAAAAAAGGCTGATTTATTTTTTTAAGAAAACACTGATTAAATCAATATATTTTGAGGGGGGGAGGGACACTTTTTCCAAAACCCAAAAGCTTCCCCTACCCCCTCAAACTCCCCCCATCCCTTCAAAACGCTTTATCAGCGTTTCCTTAACTATATAATCGTTTTAAACAAATTCTTATGAAAGTTTAGGCTTTAAACGTAAATTTTAAGATGGATATTGCTCGCACAGAGCATCATGCATGTGACAATAGCCACATTTTTATAAAATTCGACAACCTTCATCTTCAACTAAAATCATAAACTCTCGACGCACTCCCCCCCAGCTAGGGTAATAAAGTCCAGGCTCAACAGTAACAACCATTCCAGACTCAAGTTTCGTATGGCAATTAGGATTAAGACTTGGTGCCTCGTGAGTTTCTAAGCCTACACCATGACCAAGACCGTGTGTAAAATCTTTTTCCACACCTTCCTCTTCAAAAACATTATAGGCAGCCATATAAACATCACTACATAAAACACCGGGTTTAATAATAGCAATGGCGGCTTCTTGAGCGGCACGAACTAATTGTTGAGTTAAAATAAAGTCAATGGGAGGATCATCATCACCAACCCAAAAGGTTCTGGTAAGATCTGAACAATAATCTTCTACTCTACAACCTACATCAATGAGCACGGAACAATTATTTGTAATTTTACTTGCTCCGGGGATAGCATGAGGCAAGGCACCATTAGGACCAAAGGCTACAATATTGCTAAAAGCTAGCTCTGAAGCACCATTTTCACGAAAATACTTTTCAATTGCCCATGAAAGATCTGCTTCGCTGCGCCCAATGTTTAGTTGTGTATAAACCCATTCCATAAGGCGATGATTTAAATGACAAGATGCTTCTATATGCTTAATTTCATGACTATCCTTAACAATACGCAAGGATTCGACTAGATTTTGCGAAGAACTTAAGCTCAAACCAAGGGCTAGCTTCTGATAAAAATCAGCATTAATGATGGATTTTTCAACACCAATGCGACCATTAGTTACACTTTGCATAAAGCGGCGTAGCGAATTTACAGTATCCCCTCTATAGATAAAAATATATTCAGGGTCCCAAAGCCTTTTTGCTGCATCAAGAAAACGTGAGTCTGTACATAGCCAATCTTTACCATTGGCGCAAATTAGCAATCGTCCGCAACTTTCATTGCACTGAGGGTCGTGTAATTCAAAGCCAGATAGATAAAAACGATTAGCCGCATGGCTGACAAACATGGCATCAAGTCCAGCATGATGCATTTTTTTGCGTAGATTTTCTCGTCTTTGGGCATATATATCACTGTGCATTTTTATTCTCCACTAACGTCTGTATTAGCTATCCAACGTAAAAGTGTTTGACGCAAGGTTTTTGGTGAAATAGGTTTACCTATGTGCGCATTCATTCCAGCTTCACGACAAGCGTTAACATCTTCTTGCATGACGTTTGCTGTCATGGCAACAATTGGAATTTGTTGAAAATATGGTTGCCCTAAATTGCGAATAGCTTGTGCTGCATCCAATCCATTCATGATGGGCATTTGTAGGTCCATAAATATTAAGTCAAATTCTTTTTGTTGTACAACTTCAAGAGCTTCTTGCCCGTGATTGGCAAAGTCCAAAATTAGGTCAAACTCTTCCATCATAGCCGCTGCAATTTCTTGGTTAATAAGGTTATCTTCTACTACTAATACTCTTTTACCGCTTAAAAGCTTATATGCATCAACTTCACTGTGTGGGGTGGATTTTACGTTGTTTTGATTTTTTGTATCATTTTCAACAATTTGCACAGGTAGAGTACATGTAAATACAGCACCTTGACCTAGGCTTGACTGCAAAGAAATTTTTCCACCCATAAGTTCAATAATACGTTGACTAATAACAAGCCCAAGACCGGTACCGCCAAATTTGCGTGATGTTGATGTATCAGCTTGAGTAAAAGGTTTAAATAGATTTTTTGCCTGTTCTTGAGATAAACCTATACCTGTATCACTAATGACAAAGTCTAAGATATATTGGGTCGGGCTGATTTTTTGTTTGACTTTAACATCTAAAGAAACTTGACCTTTTTCAGTAAACTTAATGGCATTGCTCAGTAGATTTAAAAGAACCTGATTTAACCTTTCTCCATCTCCAAGAATTATTTTAGGTACATCTTGGTCAATTGAGCGGTAAAAATCTAATTCTTTTTCCTTAGCTGTAAAATGAGTAATACTGTAAACAGCATCTATACTGGAAAGTAAATTAAAAGGAACCATTTCTAAAGTCATTTTATTGGCTTCAATTTTAGAAAAATCTAAAATATCATTAATAATTCTTAAAAGTCCTTTAGCAGAAATTGAAATTTTCTCAATATAGTCAAGTTGAGTTTGGTTTAAATTATTTTTATCAAACACATGTAAAAAGCCTAAAACAGCATTCATGGGCGTGCGAATTTCATGGCTCATGGTGGCTAAAAAATCGCTCTTGGCTTTGGCACCTTTTTCAGCAGCTTCCTTAGCTATAATGAGTTCATTTTGAACAGACTTAATTGCTGTAACGTCATGAGCCCAAACCATATTATGCCATTTTCCAAACCAAGTTGTGCCAATTATTGATATATTCAAATATCGTTTAAGACCGTCCTTTCCCAAAATTTCTAAAGGTAAGTCATAGACATTAATACCGCTTTCTACTTGCGCAACCAAACGGTTGACATCTTCTTCAATTCCAATCTCTTGCAAAGGCAAATAGTTACCAATTTCGATAGTTCTACCCATTTTATGCATGGCCGGATTGCAATATTTGACTATATGGTCGCAAGTATAGAGAAAACCTGAAGGGCTGCTGTCTAAAATTTCATGCAAGCGTTGTAACTCATCTTCCAATTGCATTTGCAATTTCATATTTTGCGTTATGTCAATGGAGGTATTGACAGCATACTTAACACGTCCATCATCATCATAAACAGGACTTTGTATATTGCGCATAAAATGTTTTTCATTATGTATGCTCGTAAATTCAAAAACGCTGGTTTGAGATTGGCCAAACTTTAAAACATGCGCAACCATACTTAATTGTTTTTCAAATGTTTGTGCATCCATACCGTTTCTAATTGCATTTCTTATATCATTAACTTCTGTAACGCCAAGAGATTCAAGAGTTTGCCTATTGGCAAAGCGTATTCCTTCTGCCGAATGCACCATGATTGAATGAGGTACAGCATTAATTATTTGCTGCAGCTCAGCAGTTTGTCTGGCAATAAGTTTCATTTCCATAGCACTTTGCTGACTTGAAATATCCGAACCAAGTAAAATCCATAAACCCTTGCTTTCTTTTTTGGGTATAACCGTGCATTGCATCTTAAAAGCAAGTCCGTACTTGGGCTTAACTTCAAGGATAAAGTTTTCACCTTGCTTCAAATGCCTTTGCAAGTCGTTTACTGTCATACTTGGGGTGTATTCTAAAAGAGGCAGAGCAAAATCCGGATTATGCCAATTTAGGTTTTTATAAAAACAACCATTAGCATAGTGGACTAAGCCTTTTTCATCAATATCAAGGTAAAAAATATTTTGAGAGTCAATAACAGCACTTACAATATTTTTAAAATGCCCATATGATTTGCGCATTCTTACAAGGTAAACTATGCAAAACATTAGAACTACAAGTAAACACGTTAAAAAAGCTCTGGAAAAATGCCATAAATTTCCAACTCCTTCCATTGATTTATGAGTTGGCATAATACCTACTACATGCCAATTTGTTGACTCAATAGGTACCTTACTTATAAAACTTTCCTCGCCCCGAAAAAGCGTAGGCGCATGAAGACCCTGAAAGAAATCTAAAAATTTATTATTGAAGAAAAAATCGCTCTGATTGGTGGTAATTGATGAGTAAATACTTGAATCTCTGATTCTTCCCGCATCGGCATAATTTCCTTTTTTGTCAACGAAAAAGATTTTCTCGCCATCTTCTATATTCATGGTCTCATCGTGAGAAAAATGTGTATTGATCGCAAGTTCAATGGCAGCTAAAACACCGACAATTTTTGAATTTTCATAGACAGGTACGGCATGGGCAACATAAGGTCCATTGTTTTGATTTATAATTGATGAGATGTATGGCTCACCACTAAGTGCTTTTTTGAAGTATTCACGATCTTTTAGGGTGTATTCTCTGCCTTTTACAGAGTGACCATTGCCCTGAAGATCAATAATTATCATGTCTTCCCAATTGTGTTTTTCCATTTCACCTTGTAAAATAGCCACTTTTGTATTAGGATGTACTTTGCTACTGTAAATGTAAGGACGAGATGTTAACTTTTCTAAAGTCACCGCAGTTTTTTTAAGGCGGTTTTTCGATACCTTTGCAGCATGTAATGCCCTATCATGTATGTTTTTGCGCATATTTGTATAAAGCACGTCTTGCAATTCAATGGTATAAAATATTCCAAGTGCGGTAATAATAAGAGGTAAAATGCATAAAAAAATGATGATTTTCTTAAGATTGAAGTGCTCAATTTTCTGTAAAGACATAATAAATCCGTAAATCTCTGTTCTTAATATTTTTACCTATTTCACTTTCTTAATGATTTTGTCTTAAGGCAACCACTGCCTTATGAAAAAATGAGGAAGAGCAATTTAAAGTTTAATTCTTAAAATGAATTAAAATAGTTAATTTTAAATTTTTCTCAAAAAATTCATTAAATTAGTGAAATTTTTCGTAAGCTTAGTTTTTATAAAAAGAATTGTCATTTGTAAATAAACAAGTCATTTAACAAGCATTTTATATGAAAAGATGTTTCATGTCGAAGAGTAAAATATCGTTTGCAATATTAAAATTTTCGACTTAACATCAAGTGCGTACTACATACTCTAAACGGAATGAGATAGCAAGCTTTCACTTTTTAAAAAGTTAAATATTATTTTCTAAATACGAAGCTTCTGTAAAAGCAATATCTATTATTCAATATAAAAAACATGAATACTAAATTACCAATTATTCTTCAGTCTCAAACACGACAAAAAAAAAGCCAATTATGCTCTTTGGAAGAATTAAAAAATGAAAATATTGATAATCAAGAACATTTTTTTGAATCTAGCTTTCAATCTGATTACCCAGAGCAAAAAACTGCTACGTTAACACGATTTGGTTTTTTATTTCTTTCAACTATAGGCAGTATTTTCTTCTTAATTGTCTTTACAATAGCCTATCTTACATCTCCCTTGGGTGAAAAACATTTTACTCAAATCTTACAATTTGGCGTAAATTATCTAATGAAACCCTATGATTGTCGTATTAGCATTACTGCTTTGGGTGGCTTTTGGAAAGGGCGTGTGCGTATTGTCAACTTAAGGGTATTTGATGCTGAAGGGCAATGGCTACATATTAATGAAGGAACAATACATCCGCAATGGTCAAGCCTTGTGCGAAGTATTGTCGCTTCATGGCGTTATAAACGTAACCAATATATACCGGATAACTTTTTTGTCCATTATAACACTTCTACAGTATCGCTTGTAAATATGGACCATAAAAGTCATAGTATTGACTTTGCCGGTATGCCTTTTACTTTGGAAGAAAATACACCTAAAGTTCCTGATTTTGAAGAAAATATACCTAAAGCACCGGATTCTGAAGAAAGTCAAATAAAAATAATGCAAACTCGTCCCAAAAATACAAGCGGAACTAGTACACGTAAAAATATACTTAATGTACCTGCTGACAAAAGAGTGGTAAATAGTCTTTTAGATGCTGAGGATATTTTAGATAATAAAGTTGTTTTAGGTTTTAAAACCGGAACATTAATTAATGTTGTCATGACACGTTTTCCAAAAGTGTCAAATGGCTCTTCCACGGAACAATTGGATATGCAAAACCTTTTTTCTTTTCTTCCTAAATGGTTGGCCATAGACGTAGGAGAGCTTGAACTTGCTGAATTTCAATTGGGTGCTAGAGATAACTTTATTAACTTTTCCGCAAGATTACACGGCCAAAT
>CAYJDL010000042.1:10893-11689 GCA_964368885.1 uncultured Desulfovibrionaceae bacterium
GTAAGAACAACTTTACTTGCAGCAAAAAAAATCGTCTCGCAATGGGTTTTACCCGGAATTGTGGAACTTCCGGATGATGTTATGATTTCTGTAAGCGAAATCAACAATATGTTACAGAATGTTTCTGAAAAAACACAAAAAAAATATGAAAAACTGTTAAATATAAGACGTGTTTTAGGCTATGCTTCCTTTGACTATGATCAAGGAAATATGGATATACGTTGGCAAATGCGAGATTCCTTGTTTATTCCTTTTATTGCCAATGGAATAGATGCGCTTTGGACAAGAGCACGCATTTTGGCTCACGTTCCGGCTTGGCCTCCAAATCCACAAAAGCCATTGCAAGCACGCTTTGCCACTCGTTATGGTGTGCGTCTTATTGTTGATGAACAAGTTATTCCAACTTCTACCTTATCAGGGCAAATTTTTTGGGATAACGATTCTGCAATTGTAAGAGATTTACTTATTCAAAGTCCGCTTAGAAATCCTAATTTTGTGTTAAAAGGTAGTGGCGGATTTTCACGTGGTGAAGGTTTTGGTTCAAAGTTTACCTTGTCTATTCATGATGTGCAAAACTTAGTTAAAGCTTTTGGATTTGATAAGAGTGAATTTTCCATAAGTGGAAGCTTGCTAAGTGATTTTTCTGTTACCAGAGGGGGAGAACATCTTTTCTGGTGGGCAAAGCCCTTACCTAAAATCGAAGGGCAACGTCAATTACCGGGTTTTTATGCTAATCCTCATGATGGAAGTGTGCTTGCTAAAAGCGTTCAACGCTTTATTGTAAAAACTCAAAATT
>CAYJDL010000042.1:11699-14609 GCA_964368885.1 uncultured Desulfovibrionaceae bacterium
ATTATCACCTACACTTTTTTCTAATACTCAACAACTGCAAAAAATTGAACCTGAACAATCTAGACCTTTTGCAAAAACTGATTTTGGTCCTACGCCTATTCCATCCAAGGGAACCGACGGACTGCTTTATTACTTTAAAGTGGAAAGCCCTAATTTAAAATTTGCACATGGTGAAATGAAAGATGTTTTCATTAGCCTTAAAGGCAATTCTGTACATGGTCCAAGTACGCCCGAAGGACTTGCGGCAACAAGAAAAAATCTTAGCGAAGTATCTGATTTCACAAAGATGGGGCTTCCCAGAGGTTTGCTTGGTAAATTATTTATCCGTTGTGGTAATATTTTTAATCAAGGTGTAGGTGTTTTAAAAGGAGACATTTTTGTTAATGGAGCTCATGAAGAATCTAAAGCAGTGTATGCACGCTTTTTCGATACCTCTTTGCAACTGCCCGGCATTGACGCTGATGCAAATATGATTTTTTCGTACGCTTTGCCAATTGTAAAGCGTCGCTGGCCTTGGCTTGATGGTGATTTAGATTTAAAGGTGCAAAATTGGAACTTTATTTCCGCATTAACAAAATCTTCTCTGCGCATTACTAATGCTAATTTATATTCAACATTTAAGTCTGTTTTAGATAAAAAAGGCAGACCATTTCAAACATTTATAGCTGATGTTGATTCAGAACGCTTAGAATCCAGAGATATGGTGGTTAAGCAGTCAAAAGGAACGGCGCAAAGCAATTATTTGCACTCTTTAGCTGACAGCATTTCACTTGCTTTTGGTAGTTCAAGTGAAGCTCGTACCCGTAAAAGACACTATACACCACCTGAGCAAGTGCCTATATTTACAGCTAAAGTTAAATTAGGAAATGGTCGAGGCGGTCCGATACGTTGGAGTCAGGGAACAAGTGACTTATACGTTATAGGTGAGGATGCTAACTTTACTGTACGTATGCTTGGAGAATTAAATGCATTACTTGAAGGTGCTTTTCATTTTCGTACCAGAACTTTAAATTTGAAAGAAATGAAGCTAAAATAATAAAAAATTGCATTGCAAAAAAATACAATATTTGTTAGTCAAAATCTATCTTGCTTAGGAGAGTGTTGGTGTGAAAAAATTGCTTGTGATGGGTGTTGGCAATATGTTGCTTACAGATGATGGTGTTGGGGTTTTTGCAGCTCAAAAACTTCAAGAAGAAATATTTTCCGATAATGTTACTATTATGGAAGCGGGAACTTTTACTCATGATGTATTTTATCTTTTTGAAGGTTATGACGCCATTTTAGTGCTTGATATTGTTCATGCCAACGGTAAACCAGGTACTATTTATAAACTTAGCGAATCAGACCTGATAGATAATGAAAAGCAGCGTCTTTCGATTCATGACATTGATCTTATTGATTCTTTAAATATGGCAGAGCTTTTACACGGTAAAAGACCTGAAATTAATGTGCTTGGTATGGAACCGCATGACTTTACTACTTGGAATATTGGTCTTTCTGCACCGGTTCAAGAAAAATTTGAAGACTTTTTGCACTTGGCTCGCAAAGAAATTGCAACATTTTCAACTCTTGCTTAAGGACTATATATGTGTCTAGCTATACCTGCCAAAATAATTGAACTTTATGATGATAATATGGCAAAGGCAAGGATAGGCGAAAGCGAAACCTACCTTACAACATCCTTAATGCTCTTGCCAGAAGAGGCCAGCGTTGGAGATTATATTATTGTTCATGCTGGTTTTGCCTTACATAAAATAAGAACTGAAGATGCCGAGGAAACTTTACGATTATACAGAGAGATGACTTTGGCAGTGGAAGGAAAAGAAGCTGGATTTTAAATGTATGTTTAAAGCATGCCGGATGTTTTCGTAGTTTTAAAAATAAATTAAATAAATGGCTTGTAAAAAATAATTTCTTTTAGCCTAAATACACTTGCACTTTGACATAAAGAGACTTATATGGAAAGTGAACACAAGGAGGATATTATGGTAAATGCTATTCCAACTCCACCTAATGGTGCAGAACTTATATTAAATGAAACTGGCATACGCTATGCGGCAGGAATGAAACTTAGCGGAACGGATATTGGCAATGCAATGATTGCAACAGCAAGGGTTGATGCAAGTCAATTTGGACCTGGTCCTGCTGATATGCCTGTTAATAGCGAGCGTGTTCCCGAGCATGTTAAGGGTACGCTTGTATCCTATGCAAGTTAAATTTGTCAAAATAAACAGGCAAACCACTTTTAGTACCTACAGATATTTGGCAGATATTGCTTTTTATTGCTGTCTTTCCAAATGTCAGCTTGGTAAAAATCATTATGTTGACCTTTGCTTTGTGTATTGAGTAAAAGTCAAAAAAGCGTTGCTCTAGGTGAAATTTAAAGCAAGTCTTAAGGTAAATTGATATTTCTAAATGGTTAAAAATCAACTACTTAAAATGAACACTGATTAAATGACTTTTTGGGGTTTGAATAAGAACTTTTTTTGATTTAATCTATAAGGATTATCATGAACGAAACCATTGACGAACTTACAGTAAATTATGAAGAAAATGGTCAAGTAATTGTTAAAGAACTTGACAAAGCAGTGTTAACTAGGGGATCATGGACAACTATTTTGTTTCGTTTTCAGGAGTGGAAAAATGAGACAGATACTTATGGACCGGATAAGTATGTAATTCGTCGCTATAGAAAAACTAAAGGCGAATACAGAATGCAATCCAAATTTACTATTTCAAGTCCGGATCAAGCTCAAAAAATTATAGAAACTTTACAAAATTGGCTAGTTGAAGAAATTTAAAAAAAAGTTAATTTTTTACTTGCTTTTTTTTTAGCTTTCACCTATAACTCTTCTTGTCGGAACGTGGCGCAGTTTGGTAGCGCGCCTGGTTTGGGACCAGGATGCCGGG
>CAYJDL010000043.1:0-14329 GCA_964368885.1 uncultured Desulfovibrionaceae bacterium
AATTTAAGATTTTGTTGCTGTGCATTTTGTTGCATAAGCAAAATACTACGCAAACCTGCTGAACTTGCATAAGCAATACCTGCCATGTCCACAATAATGCTTTGTGTTCCTTCATTAAAACAGGTGTTGAGTGTTTTTTCAAAATCAACAGTAGTGACAGCGTCAAGACGGCCTACTATGGAGCAGATTGTAATATTATTATGTGTGTTAACAGATATTTGCATGAGTTTTCCTCTAAACACTTAAAAGTTATTTTTGTTTAAAAAAGTTTATAAGCAAAATAGTACACTATCTAAAAAACGGAGTAAGCTATGGGAAATGGAATTAATGTAGACGGACAAGCACCACGCATAACCACAAGTACAGCCCAAGCAAAAGGAAGACTTAAAAATCATAGTGTTATCATAGGCAGCAATCCTGCTGTTTCGCTAAAGTCAATTTATCCTAATAAAATTCCTTACCAAGGCTTTCATACTGCGACCAAGGTGGAAAGAGGAACTCAAGGTGCAATTGAAAATGGACGCAACGCCGTTATGGCTTTAGCCTCACCAAATGGTGAAATTCAAGTGCAACAACTACTTAGTTCCTTAAAAACTGTTCAAGTTTACTGCGATCGCCTTGTAAAATTAAACAAGGTTAAAGCTGAAGAGATGGATAAAGTTCTTTGCAGCCTTTTAGCTGTTGGAGTTCAAGAATTAACTAATAAAGAACTACTATCTTTATATCAAAAAACCCTATCTAAAGACTTTGCTGATTTAAAGCAGGCTCTTTTAGAAGAGCATTATATAAACCCTAGTAATAAAGATGTAATGGCTTGTTTAGCAAACCTTTATAACCTTGAAGCCTTAGCATGTCAAGAAACAAGCAATCGCATGATTATTGCTATGGATATAGATCCTGCTGAATTAGCGGGTACTCTTCCAACTCTTACTACATCACATCAAAGTTCTTTGTCTCAAGATATTAGTGTGCAACAACATGAAGACGTTTTAGATTTGACCGAACGATCATTAAGTGTTATTGTTCAAGCAAATAACCGTGCCTTTACGCACGAGAAAGAAACAAAAAAATGGTTAAAAGCTCTTGCCACAAGAGGGAGCTTTAATGTAGATGAATGCAGGCAAGTTGGTGATACTTTACGTTCAATCCCTTTAACCATAAATGTCTCTGATGAGTTTTTTTTAAGTAGTTCCGGTCCATTAGCGTCACTTGGTGGACCTTGGAAAAATCTTTTTCATCTGCTTGAAGACGCCGGTACAGACGATGACAAGCGGCAAGCAGTTTTTGACATAAAAGGCGAAAGTTATTTTGCCAGACGTGAAGCCATTGAAGGCGTACTCTTTCCACAACTTTCTGGTAGAAAAGCCACCGCTACAAAAGAACGTCCAACTTATGCGGCTTTAAATGTACAGCGAACACAATATGGTGCTGAAATGGCATATGGAGCTGTTAGTTTACACCTTAAACCGGAAGTTGCCAAACGTGCATCCTATATGATTAGTGATTCTTTTCACGATTCAAAAATAACTATTACAGCAGAAGCTAAGGAAAGATTTTTTAAGCTTTTACCGGACATCGAAAAACTTAGTCCAGAAACACAAGAAGCTCTTAGGGATAAAGATAGTAAAATATATAAGCAAGTGAAAAAAATTATTGATAGTATTCCTCTTGATACTGTACGGTCTGCGTCAGATTTTGGGCCTATAGAAGGGACATATAGTCTTGCCGTAGATGATGAAAAAATGGCTTTAAGTGAAAATGACAGCAGGCGTATTATTGCCCTAGCTATTAGAACATTTGCAAATAAGGAAGCAAATGAGAGGGCTGTAGTAGATCATGACCATCTTGAGCAGCTGGTTCCAAACCTTGACTTTAGCGATGCTCTTGCTTTAATGTTTGTAAGTGCAAACCCAACAAGTGGTACTATCAAATTACCTAATTGTACGTATATTGAAGCACAGGTTCATGGTGAATTATCACTCCTTAATGATGTCGAAGAAATTGTTTTTGACCCTAGAATGATGAATATTGATACAAATAGGAATCCTTTTTTTCGTCTTGTAGTTGATGTTCTTAATGGAATTCCTATAGATGCATCAAGGCTCACTCCACTTTCCATAGAACAGCAAGATTTTATCGCACAAATACAAACAAGCCTTAACGGAAAAACTATTAAGTGCACTATAGCGAATAATAACCAAGAAGATAATAGTCTTATGGGGATAAGGCAAAGAGTTAGTGAATTTAGCGCAGGGCATTATGACAAAGATGCTATCAGTCGTCTTGCAAGGGGATTTAGTTCAAGTGAACACTTATCTTCATTTTTCGAGATGTATAACCATTGCGCATTTTTTAAAGAACCTTATCTACCCAAGGGTATGCTTGACGATATCGAAAAAAAGCTAAAGGAAGTTGCTACAGAATTTGCGCATACAGATTTTAGCAAAACCGCAACCACCGAGAGCGCAATCAAATATATAGCAGACACTACTATGAAAAGCTTGTTTTCAGAAAACGCTATGCAACTTTTTGAACAACTATTTAAGAGACCTTCAATTACTATTTCAAATTCACTACTCTCAAACCTTATTAAAACACAAGCAAAATCAATAGATGCTCTTTTATGTCAAGACACATTAATAAATAGTATACAAACTATCTTGCAAGATGCCCAAAAAAAAGAGATGTCACCAGACGAATTAAGTATAAATATATTTAAAGCAGTTGAAACCTTTTCTCTAAGTTATGACGCATTGCCGGAAAAAAACAAAAATGAAGAACTTGGCAAAAGAGAATTAATTGATGATGCAATTCGTTTATTTTTAGCAAATCCCGCAATGGATAAAGAATACCTTATTGATATATATAATAGTAAAGATCCTTTATTCCCTATTAGCGAAGAAGGAGATGAGCAAATGCTTTCACCATTTATAGAAAGATCCTTTGAAATTTTATCACAAGCAAGAACAGCCACTATAGAAACTATGCCGGAAACTATACCGCAAACAAGGGATGAAGGGAAGTTAGAGTAACATTATACATTTAAATTACTAACTTTAAAGGGGAAAATATGAACATGGAAAATATTAATGTTGACAGATGTTTACAAAACTTTGGAAGTCAAATTGGTCTTAGCTTAACCTTTGACGAAAGCCAGCGTTGCACAATCTTAATTGATAGTAAATATGAAATTTGTTTTGAAAAAGACAATAGTAACCTTATAATTCAAGCTGTTATAATGCCAATTGTGAACTTTACCATAGAGCACTATAGAGAATTTTTAAAAGCCTCATACCTTGGCGTACAAACTAAAAAATATGCTTTTTCCATTGACCCACAAGATGAAATGCTCTTCATGTGGCAGTATATAGAAAATATTCGTGAAGATTTAGATCTAACAAGTTATGTACATGATATTATAGGACAAATTGCATATTGGAAACAAGAGCTTAACCAAGATAAAAGTCATACTGATTCTGAAAGGAAAATCTATGCTTCTCTCTTAAATGATAGTGCTTAGTTGTTTAGACTTGGTCGTACAATCAGGGTTTTGCACAATTAAAAAAGGCATGGATTGCGAGCATTGCTACGCAATCCAGTAATTTAGTTAATTTTGGCAATTGCATAGGACTCTCAATCTATCACGAAGATGACAATCAGAACACGCACCTGCAAACTTCTTTTTGTTGCGAAAAATCTCTTTGAGTTCTATAAATCTTCATAAAGATAAAAAACAAGTCAAAAAGGAGCTAGACGTAGAGCGATGTTTTGAGCTTGGGAAAGACTTTTGCTTCATACTTAAACTTTGAGCAAAAAGCTTTTTCCCCAAAGAACAATATGATTTTATATTTCTAAATAAGTCGCTGATTGTGCAGATTTTTCTGATACTGTTACGCAATACACATCAACATCTTGATCTTGTAATTTGTCATGTATTTTTTGCCAGATATATTGAGCTAAATTTTCAGAAGTTGGGTTGATTTGAGTAAAGGGTGGAGTGTCATTAATGACTTTATGGTCTAATTCATCAAGCACTTCTTTTAGAATTTTTTTTATGTCTTTAAAATCCATTAAGTATTCTACGTCATCTTGCAGCTTTTCACCTTGTAATGTTGCTTCCACAAAAAAATTATGACCATGTAAGTTTTCACACTTTCCTTGATAGTGGCGTAAAGCATGACCTGCGCAAAACTCTGAACGTACAGTTAGTCGCCAAATTTTCTTCTTCATGTTATTCCATATGTTTTTGGTTACATTTTAATAAATTCAAGGTGAGCTTTGTTGAAAGTGCTCTACTTTTAAACATTCTCAACTTTTTCAATCTTACATAAAAAAATTTATAATTTACGCATATTATGAGATTCTGTCAGTTCCCATTTTTCTTGGTTTTTGTACCAAATGCGTTGATTTGAACTACCGCAAAAAAGCAAGTTTTCATCAAATAATTCTTGGATAAATGGACCATCAATGAGCATATGGCTTAAATTTAGCAGCTGAGATATATTTGAATTATTTTGAGCTAAAACTTCTAGTTTTTCAAGTGTATATCCGGTATAAGTAATAATTGGTAAATTATGCTTTTTAAGCATGCTCCCAAGTATGCAAAGAGCCTGAGCTTGTAAAAAAGGTTCGCCACCTGAAAAGGTTACGCCGCTAAGTAGTGGATTTTGTATAATGTCATCTTATATAGACTGTATGATTTTACTATAACCCCCTATGGGGTCGTGGCTTGCAATATTATGACACCCCTTGCAATTATGGATACAGCCTTGTGTAAAAATGGCATAGCGAAGCCCCGGACCATCTACAATAGATTCCGGGGCAAGACCAAATAAACGAATTAAACCATTAGGCATGCTTAATTCGATCACGCTCCTCTGCTCTTTTGGCATTGTTAAAGCGGTCAATAGTACCTACTAAATATCCTGTAATGCGACGAGTCCGCTCAAAGGGCACATTTTGCCCCACGGTAATACAAGTTGTTGTTTTTTCTGTATCGACTTTGCAATAAATCATAGCGTCCCTCCAGTGAACTTTAAATGTAGCTATTGATTTTTGTCTAAAGGGGGTGGAAAAATATTTTTACTTACTTCTCCAGTATATGGACGCAAAGAGTATTTGCGTCGTATGGCATCAATTTTACTTTTAATTATGGGTTCATTTTCACGTCTGCCACAACGTGGACACGCATCACCAATTACACCAACATAACCACAAACGGGGTCTCGGTCAAGTGGGTGATTTATAGAACCATAGCCAACACCTTGCGAATGCATATAGCGAATAATCGTTTCAAATGCTTCAAGATTTTTACTGGTATCACCATCAAGCTCTACATAAGTAATATGTCCGGCATTGGTAAAGGCATGGTATGGCGCTTCTAATTGAATTTTTTTAAATGCAGCAATAGGGTAATATACAGGAATATGAAAAGAATTTGTATAATATTCTCTATCGGTTACACGAGGTATAATACCGTACTTTTTCCTATCAAGATCCACAAAACGACCGCTTAAACCTTCTGCGGGAGTTGCTATTAGGGTGAAGTTAAGTTTTGTTTCAGCAGACTTTTCATCCATATGTTGACGCATATAGGAAATAATTTGAATGCCAAGTTTTTGGGCTTCATCACTTTCACCATGATGCTTACCGGTAAGTACAACTAGCGTTTCTGCAAGACCAATAAAGCCAACGGTTAAAGTGCCATGTTTTAAAATTTCTTCTAAATTATCGTCCCAATCCAATTTTTCTGAATCAAGCCAAATACCTTGCCCCATTAAAAATGGATAATTTCTTACTTTTTTGGCTCCTTGGATTTTAAGACGATGTAGTAATTGATGATAGACAAGTCTTAAGCTATCGTCAAGTAAAGTAAAAAAAGTTCCGACGTTGCCTTGGGCTTCCATAGCCAAACGTGGAAGGTTAATAGATGTAAAACTTAGATTACCTCTGCCGCAAGTTACCTCTCTTTCCTTATCATAGACGTTACCAAGTACACGAGTTCGGCATCCCATGTAGCCAACTTCGCTATTGTAATCACCTTCTTTATAAAAGTGTAAGTTAAAAGGGGCATCTAAAAAACTAAAATTAGGAAAAAGACGCATGGCAGATGTTTCCATAGCCAGCACAAAAAGATCATAATTTGGGTCTTGTGGATTAAAGTTAATCCCTTCTTTAACTTTGAAAATTTGCACAGGAAAAATAGATGTTTCACCATTTCCAAGACCAGCCTTGGTAGCTAAGAGTAAATTTTCTACAGCCATGCGCCCTTCAGGAGAAGTGTCTGTGCCATAATTAATGGACGAGAAAGGAACTTGCGCTCCGGCTCTTGAATTCATTGTATTTAGATTATGTACAAAGGCTTCCATTGCCTGATAGCAACGTCTTTTTGTAGACTTTAAGGCTTCAACAGCGGCATGTTTATGGGCTTTTAATAGAGATTTACGCAAAGTTTTTGGAACAATATTTTCAAGCTCTAAAGCAAGTGTGTCCATTTTCTCCATGGTAATAGGAGTTTTTAAACTATCCAAAACTACACTTGCATCGCTAATATTTAAAGCTTCAAGGCTAAGGTCTTGTATATCGTGTAGAATTTGCAAGTAAGCCCCAAAATGCTTACGATATTCAAAAGCAAAAGTTTTAATTACACCCTGAGCCATGGCAAAGTCAAAAGCAGGAACACTTTGTCCGCCATGCATTTCATTTTGATTGGCTTGAATGGCAATACAAGCTAAGGAAGCATAGCTTTCAATGGAATTTGGCTCGCGTAAAAAACCATGACCGGTAGAAAAACCATTATGAAATAATTGGATAAGATCTATTTGACAACATGTTTGTGTCAGCATGTAAAAATCTTTATCATGGATATGAATGTCACCATTGGCATGAGCTTGAGCAATTTCGCTTGGCAAAATATGGTTATCGACAAAATATTTTGCACCTTCGGATCCATATCGTAACATGGTACCCATGGCTGTATCACCGTCGATATTAGCATTTTCTCGCTTAATGTCTTCTTCTATGGCAGCAGACCAAGTCAGCGTTTTGTAAATATCCATAAGTGAGCCTTCAGCATGACGTATTTTAGCATGCTCATGGCGATAAAGAATATAGGCTTTGGCTGTTTTTGCATAACCAAAACGAATAAGCATTTCTTCAACAACATCCTGTATTTCTTCAACAGAAAATTGTTTATTGGCCATAATTTTCTGACTGACTTTTTCAGTTAAAAAGGCCAAATCTGTAGAGGACATAACCTCTTCATCGAGAATATGATCAGTGTTATCGCTCTCTTGACACACGGCTTTATTAGCCTTGCTCATGGCTTGAAAAATTTTAGTCGAATCAAAAGCAGCTAAGCTGCCATCTCGTTTAGCTATGGTGAAAAGCATGATATTCCAATTATAGGTAGTAATCTATTTAGTAATAATTCCCCAATAGTTCTTATAAAATGTGTCAAGCTGGGGAGGTGGTATGTAAAAAAGTAAAGCAACAACTGCAACAGCCATTTTGCCTAAGGTCTTAAGACATGTCAAGAAAGAATTCTGTAAAATTGTTTTACATCGTTATCTTGTAATTATTTGTAATTACGGTGATATTCAAAAATCAAACTGGGAGATTGTTATGAAAAAACCTAATGAAAATTAGCTTAGAAAGCTGAATAATTATCCTTTTTTTTGTGAATTTTTTTTAAAAAAATTTTCCTAAAAACACTTAGCTTAAGCTTTGAATACTTGTCTTATGCAAAGGGCTTCGCCGCTGGGTCTGTCATTCCAAAAAGTTATAAGAATTTTTCTTTGTAAAAAAAACGAGAATCTATTTCACTTAAAAAATATCTAGAGTTTTTCTAGATAAAAACCTTTTATTTTTAAGTAGTTAAAAAAAAACTCTTTTCATCTAAAGTTCAAAAAGAAAAATGTCTTTAATTTGAATTTCAAAGTGCAATTTAATCAACATGCATAATTTATTTTAGCGCGAAAAATGACCAAAAAAAGCTAAGTTAATTTTTAAATCCGATATAAATTTTTTTAATTTCCTTGACAAGTATTATACTTAGGTGGTATTAATAAGCATGAAGAGCTTTGAAATGTCTAGACTTTTTTTAAGTTCTTGCCATAAAAATGAAAACTTCATTTTTAGCTTTTAGAGATAATTTGCCTTTTTGGTGTTGAAAAAATCGTTGTTAAAACTTGAATGAATGCTTTTCTAATTTTTTATTGAAGAGGGAGAATAGCTATGCGTAAAAATGAAATCGTTCAAACGATGGAAAATGTTTGTCTTAAGCATGACAATGGACCGGATATAGTTTTTTCCGGGCGACTTTTTGCTGAATCTTCTTGGTTTGATGAAGAAAGTTCAACATTAACACGACAAAAGCTCTATGTTACTGACAAACAAGAGCAGGTGTATTATATTGTACGTGGTAATGGACCAGAACGCAGCAGACATGCTTATAGACTATCAGTGCAGGGCGACCATTGTCTAATCCATAATGGTACTTTTGAAGTAACTTTGGAGTTTAACATGCTAATGCTTGCGGTAAGGCAATTATGCGGTCTTAATGCTGATGCTACACCAACTCTATGTATGGTTGAAGAAATGCTTAAAGCCGCTAATGCGTAACTATGTCTAGACTATTGTTAGACTTAGTGAGAAGCAATTAGTTAATCTTAAAGTTTAGTATTTAACTGATAATGTTTAATTGGAATAATTTAGTGCAAAATAGTGATAGCTAAGCCTTTCGTTTCAATATGATAGGAAACGCTGGTTATTTATTGTTTTTATTAAATGAATTAAGACATGCTTTTTTTCAAGTAGTATAAAAACAATAATTTGCTGGCGTTTCCTTAAGTTTAGTCTCATATTCCCTTAAAAAATGAGTAAATAATATTATGCAAAAAATACATTTATATATATATATATTGGTTATACACATATTATGTCTTGGAATTGGCTTTGAACACAAAGCTATAGCTAATGAAGATAATAAAAAGATAAATTTAGAAAATGGTCTTACTTTACAAATTAATTATGCACAAGAGCAAAGTTTAACTTTAGCTATATTTAAACTTACAATTGACAAAGAATATTATGCTTACGCCCCCGGAAATCCTGAAGATGTGGGAGCACCTATTAGTCTTATAGCCTATGACCATAAAAATAATGCGCTACCTGTTTATTTACCAGCAGGACATGATAGGCGTGATAATTTTCAAATCGACAAAATAATTAAAGCTTATACAGATGAACTTGTTTTTTTTGTCAATCTTGGTGAAAATATTAAGCCTAAAACTACGTTTCCCGCAGATTTTTCCCTCTTGCTATGTTCAGCAAAACACTGTCTACCTGTGCACAGCACATTAACTCTCACGGTTCCGGAAAATCTAAAAGCTTTAGATTCAAGCTTAAGTCAAGATTTTCTTAAGGCAAAAGCCCTTGGTAATGTTAATGAAAACGTAAAAGCAAAAGCAATAGAAATAGATAGTGATGAAAAAAGCAATGGAACTTCACTCAATTCTGGAAAATTACATAAAATTTTAAATTCTGAAAAATTAGGTACTTTAGGTGGAAAAAATACCAAATGGGAATTTAACCCCCAAGCTTTTGAGCAAGAGCTTGAAATATCCGGTCTTGGAAAAGCTATCCTTTTTGGTCTTTTGGCAGGGCTTATACTTAATCTTATGCCTTGTGTTTTGCCTGTGTTAACCTTAAAAATTCAATCTTTTCTTATATCTGAGGAAGGGGAAAAGCGTTTTGAAACCTTTCGCACCCACAATATTTATTTTGCTTTAGGAATTTTGACTCAATTTTTCTTATTGGCTATTATTTTGGGATCAGCCGGCTTTATGTGGGGAGAACTATTCCAAAACCTATATTTTGTAGCCTCATTGCTGATTATTCTTTTTGTATTGGCTCTTTCCTTGTTGGGTTTGTTTAATTTACCCATGTTTGATTTAAAAACTTCAAATTCAAGCTCGCCACGTCGCCAAGCATTTATGACAGGCATGGTCGCAACCTTACTTGCAACACCGTGCAGCGGACCTTTTTTAGGTGGTGTATTAAGTTATGCTTTTTTACAACCTTTGCACCTTATTGTTTTAATTATTATGGCCGTTGGGCTTGGAATGAGTTTACCTTATCTGCTTTTTGCTTATAATCCTAAATGGGTAAATTTTATGCCAAAGCCCGGTGCGTGGATGTTGGTTTTAGAAAAAATTGTCGCCTTTTTCTTACTTGGTACAGTAATTTATATGTTTTCAATTTTGCCTACTTATACCCATATTAGCATTTTAATTGCCCTTTTATTTGTAGCATTTATAGGATGGATTTGGGGCACTTTTGGTTCACTTAATGCCTCACGTTGGCGCAGACGAATCTTAGGTAGTATTTTTTTATTAGTAATAATATGCGCTATTCCTTACACAGTAGCACCGCCTCCAATGCCAAGTAATGCTACTGTTGCTTGGGAAAAATTTAATGCACAAAGTTTTAGAGAGCAACTTGGAAAAAAAGCATTATTATTAGAGTTTACTGCTGATTGGTGCCCAAATTGTAAATATGTTGAAAAAACTGTGCTTACTGGCGAAAATTTAGCAATTTGGCAAGAGCAATACGACCTGACTTTTATACAAGTAGATTTAACTCGAAATGATGATATTGCCGAAGCTTTATTGCATGAGCTTGGCAGTAAAAGTATACCCTTGACCGCAATTTTTGCTACCGGTCAAGATTCAACAAAACCTTTAATTATAAGAGATATTTATAGCAAAGACGACTTAGACAGAGCTTTACAAAAAGTTTTAGAAGAGAAATAATATCCCTAAAGTTGCTTAATCTAATGTTGACAGAAAAATAATTTTGGCTAAGTATATTCTGCGCTAAACAAAATTATGCAAGGTTTTTTTGCTCAGCAAATTAATCTTGCATATAAATATTTATTGCAGTTAGCATTCTTTTGAAAATTATATTTCAAAAAGGCTTTATTATAAAATGCTATTTTTTCAACTATATGTCAAGCTGCTTACACTTTTGCATAATATTGTAAAGATAACCTTACAAGGTATATATATATGGTAATTGGTATTCGTTTTCGTCCAAATGGTCAACTTTATTATTTTTCTTCCGACATGCCGCTTTCCGAAGGTAATGCTGTAGTTGTTGCAACCGAACAAGGAACCGGCTTTGGTCATGTAGCTATAGTGCTTGAACATCCGCCATCTGATTTACAAGACATTACTCTTTCCCCAATTATGCGCATAGCCTCTGCCGAAGACTGTCAAATAGCCCTTGACAATGTGCAAATGTCCAAGCAAGCTTTTACCTTTTGCAAAAAATGCATTGAAGACCGTGCTTTAGAAATGAAGTTAGTGGATGTGGAAATCTTCTTTGACCAAAGCAAATTCATTTTTTACTTTACAGCACCCTTGAGAATCGACTTTAGGGAATTGGTGAAGGATTTAGTACGTGAATATCATGCACGCATTGAGTTACGCCAAATTGGCGTACGCCATGAAACTCAAATGATTGGCGCAGTTGGACCATGTGGCATGATGTGTTGCTGTCGGCGGTACTTACGAAAATTTGCGCCTGTAACTATACGAATGGCTAAAGAACAAAGTTTATTTTTGAATCCTGTTAAAATTTCGGGTATTTGTGGTCGTTTACTATGTTGTTTATCTTTTGAGCAAGAAAATTATGATAATTTCCACAATGCTTGTCCAAAATTGGGGAAAAAATATCAAACAAAGCAAGGTTCGTTAAGAGTTTTACGCTCAAATATGTTTCGTAACTCCATTAGTGTACTTAATGAAAAAAATGAAGAAATCGAACTTACTCTTGAGCAATGGCAAGAAATTTGCCCTAATTATCAAGAAATGAACTCAGGGCAAAAGTCTAAAGCATCAAAAAAAGCTTCTTCAAACGATGACGGCTTATTAGTTGTAACCATGGACAACTTTGATGATGATGCTTTTGCATATACTGAAGATCCCTATGCTTCTGTTATGCCTAAAAAATCAAATATATACAATACAAAAACCCAAGATTACGACAAAGGTAAAAATACTTTGAAAGATATGGAAAACCCTAAAAAAGAGCCACATTGGCAGAGCAAGCGAAATTCCCAATCTAAGAACGATGGAGGATTTTCCGGTCTTGCTCCCAAGAATAAAAAATAATATAATCTATATCTATACAGGAATAAAACACCACAATCGTCAAGGAATATTAAAGGAATATTAAATGAACTCATTTTATGTAACAACGCCGATATATTATGTAAACGCCAAACCACATCTTGGTCATGCTTACACAACCATTGTAGCAGATACAATGACGCGTTTTAATACCATTTTAGGTAAAAAAAGCTATTTTTTAACCGGAACTGATGAACATGGCGATAAAATAGTTCAAGCTGCTGAAAAGGAAGGGCTTCAACCTCAAGAATTTGTGGATAAAATTAGCGGCAAATTTAGACAGCTTTGGCAAGATTTAGCAATTAACAATGATGCTTTTATTCGCACAACTGACCCCAAGCATATAGCTTGTGTCCAAAAATTCTTGCAAAAAGTTTATGATGCCGGTGATATATATTTTGGCGAATTTGGTGGGCATTATTGTTACGGCTGCGAGCGTTTTTACACTGAAAAAGAATTGGAAAATGGGCTTTGTCCCCAGCATTTAAATAAACCGGAATTTATAAGTGAAAAAAATTATTTCTTCCGCATGTCAAAGTATTTACCTTGGCTTAAAGAACATATTGAAAACAATCCTGATTTCATTAGACCTGAGCGATATAGAAGTGAAGTTCTAGCCATGCTTGAAAGTGGCGTACTTGAGGACCTTTGTATTTCAAGACCAAAAAGCCGTCTTACTTGGGGTATTGAGCTTCCCTTTGACCAAGATTATGTTTGCTATGTTTGGTTTGATGCACTTATTAATTATATCAGTGCATTAGATTGGCCAGATGGACAAGGATATGCTGATTTTTGGCCGGCGCAACACTTTGTTGCTAAGGATATTTTAAAACCACACGCTATTTTTTGGCCAACCATGCTTAAAGCTGCAGATTTACCCATTTATCAGCATTTAAATGTTCATGGATATTGGCTGGTTCGTGATACTAAGATGTCAAAATCACTTGGAAATGTGGTAGAACCACTTGAAGCAAGTCGCCGTTTTGGTCTTGATGCTTTACGTTATTTTTTGTTGCGTGAAATGCATTTTGGCTCAGATGCTTCCATTACCGAAGAGGGTATGATTACTCGCATAAATGCAGATCTTGCTAACGATTTAGGTAATCTTTTTAGTAGAGTTTTGGCTATGAATGCTAAATATTTCAATTGTATAGTTCCAAAACCTCTACATAAAACCGATGATGATGTTAAAGTAAGTCAAGATGCTGAAAATGCATTGCAAAATTACATTCAGCTTTTTACTGCAGTACGTTTTTCTCAAGGATTAGAGTCCCTTTGGGAATTTGTACGTTCTTTAAATAAATATGTTGATACTCAAGCTCCATGGGTTTTAGCTAAGCAAGGCAATATGGAACGCCTTACTGCTGTTATGTATACTTTATTAGAATCATTACGCAAAATAGCTTTAGCTCTATGGCCAATTATGCCTCAAATTGCAACTAGCATGCTTAAACAATTGGGTCAAGAAGAAGCAACTCCAAATATTACTGAAGAACTTGGCATTTTTGGAAAGCTTGAAGTTGGTACAACTTTAGCCGCAGCTTCCAATTTATTTCCACGCATTGATACAAGTGAAAAAGTCAATAAAAAGGAAAAAGCATCTAAGCCAAATAAAGCAGATGAGGCTCAAGCTAAGGACAAAAAACAAGATCAAGCAGCAATTGTAGCCGAAAATGAAGCAATTATTAATTTTGATGATTTTAAAAAAGTTGAAATGCGTATTGGCACCATTGTCCACGCCGAAAAACATCCCAAGGCCGATAAATTATTACGCTTTGAAATTGCTCTTGGTGAAGAGCATACACGTCAAATTCTTTCAGGTTTGGCAGAATTTTTTGAGCCTGAAAGTCTTATAGGTAAACAAGTTTGTGTGGTAACAAATCTTGCACCACGCAAAATTCGTGGGCTTGTTTCGCATGGTATGGTTCTAACTGCTGAAAAAGATGGAAAATTGGAATTGCTTACCGTTAATGCGCCTATGCCTGATGGTAGCATTATTGCGTAAATAAACGCTAATTTTTTTGGGGAAAAACCTTTTGTGAACAAAAAGGTTTCCCGTAAAGGGTAATTTTTGTTTACACTAGAAGTTTCAATATTACACACTTTATGTTTAGTCCGAATTTACAAGGGTTACA